>NZ_JBNQTI010000140.1:0-25115 GCF_050325825.1 Kitasatospora sp. LaBMicrA B282 | reverse complement strand
CTGCCGGACCGCGCGGGCCGGGCGGTCCGGCTGGAGGCGCAGCGGGCCGAGGCGCGCCACGGCCGGCTGGCCGCCGAGCTGGCGCTGGGCCGGGCCGCCGAGGTGGCCGCCGAGTTGGCCGGACTCTGCGCCGACCACCCGTTGGACGAGCCGCTGCACGTGCTGTGGATCCGCGCGCTGCACCGCTCGGGGCGCACCGCCGAGGCACTGGAACGCTACGAGGGGCTGCGCCGGGCGCTGGCCGAGCAGCTGGGCGCGGACCCGGGGGCCGAGCTGCGCGCGCTGCACCAGGAGCTGCTCGCCGACCCGCACCCGTGCCCGCCCGCGCCCGCGGCGCTCGCCCCGCAGACGCCCGCCGCCCCGGACACCCCCGCCCGGCAGGCCCCCGCCGCCGAACCGCCCGCCCCGCAGGTACCCGCGCCGGAAGCCCCCGCCCCCTCGGCCGGCAACCTGCGCGCCCCGCTGACCAGCTTCGTCGGCCGCGAGCAGGACCTGGCCGCCCTCGCCGCCCAGATCGGCACGGCCCGGCTGGTCACCCTGACCGGCCCCGGCGGCTCGGGCAAGACCCGGCTCTCCGTCGAGGCGGGGCGCGCCGCCCAGGCCGGCGGGCGCTGGCCGGACGGCGTCTGGCAGGCCGAGCTGGCGCCGCTGGAGAGCCCGGCCGCGGTGCCCGACGCGGTGCTCTCCGCGCTCGGCCTGCGCAGCACCGTGCTGCACCAGACGGTGGGCGACGGCCGCCCGGAGGACCCGGTGCGCCGGATCGTCGAGCACTGCGGCCGGTCCCGGATGCTGCTGCTGCTCGACAACTGCGAGCACGTGATCCAGGCCGCCGCCGAGCTGGTCGACCGGTTGCTCGCCGAGTGCCCGCAGCTGACCGTGCTGGCCACCAGCCGGGAGCCGCTCGGGGTGCCGGGCGAGGCGGTGCTGCCGGTCGAGCCGCTGCCGGACCCGATAGCCCTGCGGCTGCTCGCCGAGCGCGGTGCCGCTGCCCGGCCCGGCTTCGCGGTCGCCGACGACCCGGCGGCCGCCGCCGAGGTCTGCCACCGCCTCGACGGCCTGCCGCTGGCCATCGAGCTGGCCGCCGCCCGGCTGCGCGGCCTGACCACCCGTCAACTGGCCGACCGGCTGGACAGCCGGTTCGCGCTGCTCACCGGGGGCAGCCGGGTGCTGCTGCCGCGGCAGCAGACGCTGCGCGCGGTGGTCGACTGGAGCTGGGAGCTGCTGGACCTGCGGGAGCGCGCGGTGCTGCGCCGGCTGGCGGTGTTCGCCGGCGGGGCCACCCTGGAGGACGCCGAGGCGGTCTGCGCCGACGGGACGGAGGTGCTCGCCGGCGAGGTGGCCGAGCTGCTGCTGTCCCTTGTCGACAAGTCGCTCCTGGTGGCCGGCCTGGACCCGGCCGGCCCGCCGCGCTACCGGATGCTGGAGACCATCCACGAGTACGCGACCGAGAAGCTGGCCGCCGCCGGCGAGCGGCGCTCGGCGGCCGACCGGCACCTGGCGCTCTTCCGCGAGCTGGTCCGCGAGGCCGACGGCCACCTGCACGGTCACCGCCAGGTGCAGTGGCTCGGCGTGCTGGAGCGCGAGCAGGACAACATCCGGGCCGCGCTGCGCCAGGCGCTCGACAGCGCCGCCGAGCCGGACGCGCTGGTGCTGCTGCTCGGCATGATGTGGTTCTGGGTGCTGCGCGACTACCGCAGCGAGGCCCGCAGCTGGCTCGACCAGGTCTGCGCGCTCAGCACCGACCCGTTCGCCGAGGGCGCCCCCGCGCCCGAGCCGCTGGAGCTGGGGCCGCTGCAGCACCCGCTGCCCTGGCCGCCGGCGATGCTGGCCGAGGCCCGCCGGCACGCCTGGATCTACCAGCTGGTCTCCCGGTTCGAGGGCGACCTGGACGTGATCGGCGACCAGGGGATGGCCGAGCGCGCCCCGCGGATCCTGCGCGCCTACGGCCCCGAGCTGCCGCAGTCCTACACCTACCCGCCGGTGCTGCGGATCTTCGGCTGCTTCCTGGCCGGCGAGGCCGAGCAGATGATGACGATGATCGACCAGGCGGTCGACGGCTGCCGCCGTCACGGCCGGCAGAGCGAGCTGGCCTGGACGCTGCAGCTGCGCGCCAAGATGCTCAACGACCGGGTCGGCGGCCTGGCCCGGGCCCGCCGGGACGGCGAGGAGGCGATGGCGATCTACTCCCGGCTCGGCGACACCTGGGGGATGGCGGAGACGCTCGCCGCCCAGGCGGAGACGGCCGGCTACGAGGGCGACGCCGACGCCGCGGTCGCCGCCTACCGGCGGGCGATCGAGCTGGCCGAGGAGCTGGGCGCGCCGCAGGAGGTGCCGCTGCTGCAGGTCCGGCTCGGCGAGGCGCTGCTGGACCTCGACCAGCAGGTGGGCGAGCAGCAGATCCGGGCGGGCCTGGCCCGGGCCGCCGGCGGCAGCCGGGCCGACGGCGCGCTGATCTACGGTCACACGGTGCTCGCCGCCCTGTACTCGCAGCGCGGCGACTTCACCGCCGCGCTGACCGAGGTGCGGGTGCTGCGCGAGGCCCAGGCGGGCTTCGGACCCGGCCTGCCCGGGATCACCAACGGCATGCTCTGCTGCGCCGAGGCCGTGGTGCTGGCCCGGTCCGGCGCGGTCGACGCGGGGACCGCGCAGCTGCGCGAGGGGCTGCGCGAACTGCGCACGGTGCCGGCCATGGCGCACGTCTTCGCCCAGCACGTGACCATGCTGATGCTCCCCGCGATCTCCGCCACCGTGGTGCTGCGGGCCGCCCGGGACGATGACCGGACGCTCGCTCGGCAGGCCGGCCTGCTGCACGGTGCGCACCTGGGTCAGCTCGGCGTCCAGCATTCCTTCCTGGAGCGGACCCAGCGTGAGTGGCGGGAGACCGAGCTGCGGTCGGTGCTGGGCGAGCCGCTCTACCGGGACGTGTGCGAGCAGGGCCGCGAGCTCGGGTGGGAGGAGCTCGCGGCCTTGCTCGACACGCTCGTGGCAACGCTCTGACCGCCACCGCCACCGCCACCGCCACCGCCACCGCCACCGCCACCGCCACCGGCCCGGCGCCGACCAGGCCGGCGCCGACCAGGCCGGCGCCGACCAGGCCCGGCGCCGACCAGGCCCGGCGCCGACCGGGCCCGGACCGGCTCAGACCCGCTTGCGGAAGCGGGCCACCGCCAGCGGGGCGCTGATCGCGGTGATCAGCACCGACCAGCCCAGCACCATGCCGACCGAGTGGGTCAGCGGGCCGCCGTTGATCAGGCTGCGGCAGGCGTCGGCCAGGTTGGAGAGCGGGTTGTACTCGGTGAACGCGCGCAGCCAGGCGGGCATGGTGCTGGTCGGCGCGAAGATCGAGCTGCCGAACTGCAGCGGCATCAGCACCAGCATCCCGACGCCCTGCACCGACTGGGCGCTCTTCAGCACCAGCCCGAGCAGCATCGAGACCCAGACCAGGGACATCCCGAAGAGCAGCGACAGCCCGACCGCCCCGAGCACCCCGGGCAGCCCGGTGGGGAAGTGCATGCCCAGCAGCAGCGAGAAGAGGATCAGGATGGTGAAGGAGACCAGCCCGCGGCCGGCCTCGGCCAGCATCTTGCCGATCAGCACCGAGGCCCGCCCGATCGGCAGGCTGCGGAACCGGTCCATCACCCCGGTCTGCAGGTCGGAGTTGAGGCCGGTGCCGACCGCCATCGCCAGGTTGATCCCGGTGCCGCCGAGCAGACCCGGGATCAGGTACTGCTTGTAGGCCTGCGGGTTGCCGGAGACCGCGCCGCCGAAGACGTAGACGAAGAGCAGGGTGAAGATGATCGGCATCGCGACCGCGTCGAACATCGACTCCGGGTCGGCCTTGATCCGCATCACGTTGCGGCGGGTCAGCGCGCCGATGTGGCGCAGGTGGTCGGTCAGCCGGGTGCGGCCGTCGGCGTCGGGGTAGGCGGCCGGGCGGGTCAGGGTGGCGGTGCTCATCGCGGGGTCTCCTCGGCGCGCTGGGGCTGCTCGGTGGGGTTGGTGGACGGCGTGCCGGTGAGGGAGAGGAAGACCTCGTCCAGGCTGGGCACCTCGGTGTCGATGCCGGCGATGCCGAAGCCGCGGGTGCCGAGCACCCCGATCACTCCGGTCAGTTGACCGTCGTCGGCGATCGGCACGCTGAGCAGCTGCTCGGCCGGCGAGCAGGCGGCGGTGATCCCGGCCTCGGCCAGGCAGCGCACCATCTCGGTCAGCTCGGCCGGCCGGGTCGGGCGCACCCGCAGGGTCCGGCCGCCGACCTGCTCCTTGAGGCCGGCCACCGTGCCCTCGGCGATCACCCGGCCGCGCTCGATCACGGTGAGGTCGCCGGCCAACTGCTCGGCCTCCTCCATGTACTGGGTGGTGAGCAGCACCGTGGTGCCCTCGCCGACCATCCGGCGGACCTCGTCCCAGACCTCGTTGCGGGTGCGCGGGTCCAGACCGGTGGTGGGCTCGTCCAGGTAGAGCACCCGGGGGCGGCCGATCATGCTGGCGGCCAGGTCGAGCCGGCGGCGCATCCCGCCGGAGTAGGTCTTGGCGGGGCGGCCGGCGGCCTCGGTGAGCGAGAAGCGCTCCAGCAGCTCGGCGGCGCGGGCCTTGGCCTCCTTGCGCGGGAGGTCGAGCAGCCGGCCGATCAGGTAGAGGTTCTCGCTGCCGGAGAGCAGCTCGTCCACCGAGGCGTACTGCCCGGTCAGGCCGATGGTGCGGCGCAGCTGCTTGGGCTGGCGCAGCACGTCGTAGCCGCCGACCCGGGCGGTGCCGGCGTCCGGCTGCAGCAGCGTGGAGAGCACCCGGATCAGCGTGGTCTTGCCGGAGCCGTTGGGGCCGAGGATCCCGTGCACGGTGCCCTGGCGGACCGTCAGGTCGACGCCGCGCAGCGCCCGGGTCTCGCCGAAGTTCTTGACGATGCCGCGCGCCTCGACGGCGTACGCGGTGCCGCTCGGGTCGGCGGGAGCGGCGGTGGTCCCCGGCTCGGGCGGGGCGGTGGCGGTCGTCGTTGTCATGCGGCCAGCCTCACCGCCCGCGCTGACAGGCGGCTGTCAGAGCGCTGTCACGGCCGTCGGCCCGCTGCCGGGTGACCGGCAGCGGGCCGACGGGTCGAGCGGGGCCCCGGTCGAGGTGCGGCCCGCCCCGGGCGCCGCCTACCTGAAGCTGTGCTCCGCCGCGGGGAAGGTGCCGCCGCGCACCTCGTCCGCGTACTCCCGGGCCGCCGCGCTCAGCACGCTGCGCACGTCGGCGAACTTCTTGACGAAGGACGGCACCTTGCCCGCGGTCATGCCGGCCATGTCGGTCCAGACCAGCACCTGGGCGTCGCAGCCGGCCCCGGCCCCGATGCCGATGGTCGGCACCGAGAGCGACTCGGTGACGTGCGCGGCCAGCTCGGCCGGCACCGCCTCCAGCACGACCGAGAAGGCCCCGGCCTCCTGCACGGCCTTGGCGTCCCGCTGCAGCTTGTGCGCGGCCTCGTCGCCGCGGCCCTGCACCGGGTAGCCGCCGAGCGCGTGCACCGACTGCGGGGTCAGGCCGACGTGCGCCATCACCGGCACCCCGGACTCGACCAGCAGCTCGATGGTGCGGGCGCTGCGCTCGCCGCCCTCCAGCTTGATCGCGCCCACCCCGGCCTCCTTCATCAGGCGGGCGGCGTTGCGCAGCGCCTGGGCGGGGGACTCCTGGTAGGAGCCGAACGGCATGTCGCCGACGATCAGCGCGCGCTCGGTGCCGCGCACCACGGCGGCCGAGAGCATCACCATCTCGTCCATGGTGACCGGCACCGTGGTCTGGTAGCCGAGGTGGCAGTTGCCGGCCGAGTCGCCGACCAGCAGCACCGGGATCCCGGCCTCGTCGAAGACCCCGGCCGTCAGCGCGTCGTAGGCGGTGAGCATCGCCCACCGCTCCCCGCGCCGCTTGGCGGCGGCCAGGTCGCGGACGGTGACCCGGCGGTTGGTGACCCCGCCGTAGAGGGTGTGCCCGCCGGTGGCCGGCGTGCCGGGCCCGCCCGCGGCCGGCGTGCCGTCGGCCGGCGTCTGGGCAGGCGAAAGCTGAGAAGCGTTCATCGAACAGGCTCCTGATGGGTTGTCGTCTCGTGGCGCCGTGTGGCGTCCCCGGATCCCCTCCATGCTTGCACGGCCCGCCCGCGCCGCAAAGAGCCGGGGTTCCGGTTCGAGCGAGCCGGGAGTCGCGCTCGGTTTGCCCAGGCTTTAACGAAACGGACCCGTCTCGTATCGGAAAAAGGGGTACAGTCATCCTGGGGGATATACGAGACGCCAGCGTCTCGTTCCGTCCCAAGCAGGTCCGCCGCACGCCCTCGCACCGAACGGGACAGACGTATGACCACCGCAGTCACCGGCGCCGCACCACGCGTGCCGGAAGCCATCCACCGTCGGCGGTGGGCGATCCTCGGCACGCTGATCCTGGCGTTGCTGGTGGTCGTCCTCGACAACTCGATCCTCAACGTCGCGATGAAGACCATCGCGACCGCGGCCCCGGTGGGCCTGGGGGCCAGCCAGAGCGACCTGGAGTGGGCGATCAACGCCTACACCCTGGTCTTCGCCGGCCTGCTCTTCACCTCCGGGCTGCTCGGCGACCGGTTCGGGCGCAAGAAGGCGCTGCTCAGCGGCATGCTGATCTTCGGCGTCGGCTCGCTGCTCTCCGCGCTGGCCGACAGCCCCGGCCAGCTGATCGCCTTCCGCGCGGTGATGGGCCTGGGCGGCGCCTTCGTGATGCCGGCCACCCTGGCGATCATCATGAACGTCTTCGAGCGGCACGAGCAGCCCAAGGCGATCGGCATCTGGGCCGGCGCCGTCGGCCTGGCGATCGCGATCGGCCCGATCACCGGCGGTCTGCTGATCGAGAACTTCTGGTGGGGCTCGGTCTTCCTGGTCAACGTGCCGATCGTGGCGGTCGCGCTGGTGGCGATGTTCCTGCTGGTCCCGGACTCCCGCGACCCCAACCCCGGCAAGCTGGACCCGGTCGGCGTGGTGCTCTCGGTGATCGGCCTGGTCGCGCTGATCTACGGCATCATCAAGGGCGGCGACCTGGCCGACTTCACCGCCGCCGCGGCCTGGGTGCCGATCCTGATCGGCGCGCTCGCACTGACCGTCTTCGTGCTCTACGAGCGGCGGATCGCCCACCCGGCGCTGAACGTCGGCTGGTTCCGCAACAAGGTCTTCGCCACCTCGGTGACGGTGATCGGCCTGGTCTTCTTCGCGCTGATGGGCGTCTCCTTCTTCGGCGTCTTCTACACCCAGAGCGTGCGCGGCTACAGCGCGCTGGCCGCCGGTGCGCTGATGCTGCCGCTGGCCTGCGCCCAGATGCTGTTCGCGCCGCGGGCCCGGGTGGTGGTCGACAGGATCGGCGTGCGGGCCACCTGCGCCGGCGGCATGGCGCTGATCGCCGTCGCCTTCCTGGGCTACCTGCTGCTCGGCCGCACCACCCCGATCTGGGTACTGGAGGTGATCGGCTTCGTCATGGGCACCGGCATGGCCCACGTGATGCCGCCGGTGACCGTGTCCATCATGGGCTCGCTGCCCCGGGAGAAGGCCGGTGCCGGCTCGGCGATCAACAACACCTTCCGCCAGGTCGGCGGCTCGCTGGGCGTCGCGGTGCTCGGCGCGGTGCTCGCCACCAGCTACCGCAACGGCATCTCCGACAAGCTGAGCCTGCTGCCGCAGCCGCTGCGGGACAAGGCCGGCGAGTCGGTGGAGGCCACCGTCGGCATCGCCCAGGGCCTGGGTCCCAAGGGCACCGACCTGATCAACCCGGCCTTCGACTCCTTCGTCCACGC
This sequence comes from Kitasatospora sp. LaBMicrA B282, assembly GCF_050325825.1. Lineage (NCBI taxonomy): Bacteria > Bacillati > Actinomycetota > Actinomycetes > Kitasatosporales > Streptomycetaceae > Kitasatospora > Kitasatospora sp. LaBMicrA B282. Next base: position 17,335 of record NZ_JBNQTI010000140.1, on the reverse strand, counting down.
GATGCACGTGGTGGCGAGCTTCTCGGCCGGCATCACCGCGGTCGGGGCCCTGCTGGCCTGGTTCTTCCTGCCCGCCAGGGTCGGCGGCCCCGCTGCCGGTCAGGGCCGCGGCCAGGCCGCCGAGGCGGACGCGGCGCCGGCCGTGCACTCTATCGAGGCTTGATACGCACGATGGAGAATGAGGCCATGGACACGGATCGTCAGGCCACTCTCACCGCCCCTGCCGCGCCCCCGCTCTGCGGGTCGCCGCGGCGGGGGCGGCCGCGTTCCGAGGCCGCCGAGCAGGCGATCTGCGCCGCGGTGGAGCGGCTGATGACCGAGGGCGGCACGCTGGCCGAGCTGACCATCGAGGGCATCGCCCAGGCGGCCGGGGTCGGCAAGGCCACCATCTACCGGCGCTGGCCCAACAAGGAGGCGCTGCTGGTCGACGTCCTGGTGCGGATGGAGGAGCCGGAGCAGCCGCTGCCCGGCACCGGCGTCCGGGACGACCTGGTGGTGATCCTGGACTACATGCGCCGGCGCGGCCTGGCCAAGCGCTCGCGCTGGGTGCTGCGGGTGGTGCTGGACCAGATGGGCTCGATGCCGGCGCTCAAGGAGGCCTACTACGACACCGTGGTGATGCGCCGCCGCCGGGTCATCCGGGAGGTGGTGGCCCGCGGGGTGGCCGCCGGCGAGCTCCGCGACGACCTGGACATCGACCTGCTCGCGGAGATGCTGACCGGCCCGATGCTGCTGCGCTCGGTGCTCTGGGAGGACACTCCGCTGGACGATCCGGAGCTGCCCGCCACCATCGTGGACTCGCTGCTGGAGGGGCTGCGCGGCCCGGCGCTGCAGGTCGGCAGCCGCTGACCGGCCCGCCGGTGGAACCCCGGCCCCCGCTCCTGGCGTCTGTCTCGGCATAGGCTGAGCCGAACATCCCACTAATTCGGGATATATCTGGTCAATCGGGATACGTTCGGCACGGCCGGGAGACAGCACCGCCGAGGCGAGGGAACAGCACATGACGCAGGCCGAGCAGGACCTGCCGGCGACGGCCGGTGACGCCGACCCGGCTCCGGCCGCCGGCGCCACCGTCCCGGCCGGCGATGCAACGGCTCCGCCCGCCGTGGCCCCCGCCGCCGATGCCCCGGTTCCGCCCGCCGATGCCCCGCACGCCGATGCCCCGGCCGCCGGGGCCACGGCGCTCGCCGGGTCGGGCCGCGGGCGGCACTGGCTGTTCGACTGGGGCCGGGACCGCCGCGGCAGCTCCACCTGGCGGCGCGGCTGGGCGCTGGCGGTGCTCGCCGGCCTGCTGGCCCTGCTGCTCGGGCTGCACCGCCAGGTGCCCAACTCGTTCGGCAACTTCGGCAGCCTGCTGGAGACCTTTCTGCCCTGGCTCGGCCTGTTCGTCCCGGTGCTGCTGGTGGCCGCGCTGCTGCGCCGTTCGGTCACCGCGCTGGTCGCGGTGCTGCTGCCGGCCGTGCTCTGGTTCGCGCTCTTCGGCGGGCTGCTCGGCGACAAGAGCACCGGCAAGGGCGACTTCACGGTGCTCACCCACAACGTCGAGGCCGACAACCCCGACCCCGCCGGCACGGTCCGCCTGGTGAACGGCTCCGGCGCGCAGATCGTCGCGCTGGAGGAGCTGACCAGTGCCGCGCTGCCGACCTACACCAACGGCCTGGCCGCGAGCTACCCGTACCACGTGGTGGAGGGCACGGTCGGGCTCTGGTCCAAGTACCCGATCAGCGGCACCCGGGTGGTGGACATCAAGATCGGCTGGACCCGGGCCTTCCGCAGCCAGGTCGACACCCCGCAGGGCCCGCTCGCGGTCTACGTGGCGCACATGCCCTCGGTCCGGGTGAAGTTCGACGGCGGCTTCACCGCCGACCAGCGCGACCACAGCGCCCAGGCGCTGGGCGACGCGATCCAGGACGAGTCGCTCGGGCACGTGCTGCTGCTCGGCGACATGAACGGCACCATGAACGACCGCAGCCTGGCCCCGATCACCTCGCAGCTGCGCTCGGCGCAGGGCACCGCCGGCTCCGGGTTCGGGTTCAGCTGGCCGTCCCAGTTCCCGATGGCGCGGATCGACCAGATCATGAGCCGCGGCATGCAGCCCACCGACTCCTGGGTGCTGCCCGCCGACGGCAGCGACCACCGGGCGATCGCGGCGCAGTACCGCTACCACCGCTGACCCGCCGGCGGCCGCCGGGCCGTCCGGGCCATCGACGGCGGGCCGCCCGGGCGGTCGGCCGCCGGTCCGCCCGGCTTCCCGGTCCGCCGTCACTACCCCCGGCGCCAGCCGTTGGTGATCGGCAGTCGGCGGTCCCGGCCGAAGCCCTTGGGCGAGATCTTCGGGCCCGGCGGGTACTGGCGCCGCTTGTACTCGGCGGTGTCCACCAGCCGCACCACCCGGTCCACCACGGCCGCCTCGAAGCCGCCGGCGACGATCGCGTCCCGACCCTGGTCGCCCTCGACGTAGGCGTCCAGGATGGAGTCGAGCAGGTCGTAGTCGGGCAGCGAGTCGGTGTCCACCTGGTCCGGGCGCAGCTCGGCGCTCGGCGGCTTGTCGATGGTGTGCTCCGGGATCGGCGGCACCTCGCCGCGCTCGGCGGCGAGTGCGTTGCGCCACCTGGCGAGCTGGAAGATCAGCGTCTTGTAGACGTCCTTGATGGGCCCGAAGGCGCCCACCGAGTCGCCGTACAGCGTGGAGTAGCCGACCGCCAGCTCGCTCTTGTTGCCCGGGGCCAGCACCAGGTGGCCCTCCTGGTTGGAGATCGCCATCAGCAGCGTGCCGCGCAGCCGCGACTGCAGGTTCTCCTCGGCCAGCCCGGTCAGTTCGACCGAGGCCAGGTAGGCGTCGAACATCGGGGCGATCGACACGGTGCGGAAGTTCAGCCCGGTGCGGCGGGCCAGTTCGGCGGCGTCGTCCCTGGAGTGCTGCGAGGAGTAGCGGCTGGGCATCGAGACGCAGTGCACCCGTTCGGCGCCGAGCGCGTCCACCGCGATGGCGGCCACCAGGGCCGAGTCGATGCCGCCGGACAGGCCGATCAGCACCGACTCGAAGCCGTTCTTGCGGACGTAGGCCCGGGTGCCGGTGACCAGCGCCGCGTAGATCTCCGCCTCGTCGGTCAGCCGCGGGGCGATCGGTGCGGGGCCCGGCTCGCGGCCTGGCTCGCGTCCCGGCTCGCGGCCGACCGACGGCGCGGAACCCGCCGGCAGCCCGGCACTGCCCGGCCCGCCCGGCAGCTCGGTGCGCACCAGGCGCAGCCCGTCCGCGAACGGCTCGCCGTCCGGGTGGTCGGCGCTCGCGGCGGGCAGGTCCAGGTCCACCACCAGCAGGTCCTCCTCGAACTGCGGGCCGCGCGCCAGCACCCGCCCGGCCGCGTCCACCACCAGCGAGTCGCCGTCGAAGACCAGCTCGTCCTGCCCGCCCACCAGGTTCACGTAGGCCAGCGGGCAGCCGGCCTCGGCGGCCCGGCGCTGCACCAGGTCCAGCCGCTGGTCGTCCTTGTTCCGCTCGTACGGCGAGCCGTTGAGCACCAGCAGCAGCCCCGCCCGGGCCTGGCCGGCGGCGGTGACCCGGCCGCCCTCCTGCCAGATGTCCTCGCAGATCGCCAGCGCCACGTCCACCCCGGCCACCCGCAGCACCGACAGTTGGTCGCCCGGTTCGAACCAGCGGAACTCGTCGAAGACTCCGTAGTTGGGCAGGAAGTGCTTGGCGAACCTGGTCACCACCTGGCCGCCGTGCAGCACCGCCGCACAGTTCTGCGGGCGCCCGGTGCGCGGCGAGCGCCCGAGGTAGCCGATCACCACCGGCAGTCCGCCCAGCCCCTCGGCGGCCAGCCGCCCGGCCAGCTCCACCAGCGCCGCCCGGGAGGCCTCCACGAACGAGGTGCGCAGCGCCAGGTCCTCCACCGGGTACCCGGTCAGCACCATCTCCGGGAAGGCGACCAGCTGCGCCCCCTGCTCGGCGGCCCGCGCCGACCAGCGCACCACCTCCTCGCTGTTGCGCGCGATGTCGCCCACGTGGGGGTCGACCTGGGCCAGGGCCAGGCGAAGGTTCGGCATGCCGTCAGTCTAATCGTCGTTCTGACGCTATGGGGGGTGGTGAGCCCGGATTCCGAGCGCCCTGGGTGCCCGGAGGATCGGGTCATCCGGAATGATGGGACCTGATGGTGGGACCCCGGGCCCGCTCGGACACCCGGCGGCCCCCGAACCCCCGGACGACCGCCCCCCGACCGGGGAACGAGGCGGCCGCGGTGCGTAACACGAACGTAAAGAGCAGAGGTGAGACTGTCCCCATGGGCAAGCAGCAGGAGTTCGTGCTTCGTACGCTCGAAGAGCGTGACATCCGGTTCGTCCGGCTGTGGTTCACCGATGTGCTCGGGTTTCTGAAGTCGGTGGCGGTGGCCCCGGCGGAGCTGGAGCAGGCCTTCGAGGAGGGGATCGGCTTCGACGGGTCGGCGATCGAGGGCTTCGCCCGGGTCTACGAGTCGGACATGATCGCCAAGCCGGACCCGACCACCTTCCAGATACTGCCCTGGCGCTCGGAGACCCCGGGCACCGCACGGATGTTCTGCGACATCCTGATGCCGGACGGCTCGCCGTCCTTCGCCGACCCGCGGTTCGTGCTGAAGCGCACCCTGGAGAAGGCCTCGGCGCAGGGCTTCACCTTCTACACCCACCCCGAGATCGAGTTCTTCCTGCTGAAGAACCTCCCCGGGGACGGCACCGCGCCCCAGCCCGCCGACCAGTCCGGCTACTTCGACCACACCCCGCGCGGGGTGGGCCACGACTTCCGCCGCCAGGCGATCACCATGCTGGAGTCGATGGGCATCTCGGTCGAGTTCTCGCACCACGAGGGCGCCCCCGGCCAGCAGGAGATCGACCTGCGCTACGCCGACGCCCTGTCCACCGCGGACAACATCATGACCTTCCGCCTGGTCATGAAGGAGGTCGCGCTGGAGCAGGGGGTGCACGCCAGCTTCATGCCCAAGCCGTTCTCCGAGCACCCGGGCTCCGGCATGCACACCCACGTCTCGCTCTTCGAGGGAGACCGCAACGCCTTCCACGAGTCCGGCGCCGAGTACCAGCTCTCCAAGGTCGGCCGCTCCTTCATCGCCGGCCTGCTGCGGCACGCCGCCGAGATCGCGGCCGTCACCAACCAGTGGGTCAACTCCTACAAGCGGATCTGGGGCGGCTCGCAGCGCACCGCGGGCGCCGGCGGCGAGGCCCCGTCCTACATCTGCTGGGGCCACAACAACCGCTCGGCGCTGATCCGGGTCCCGATGTACAAGCCGGGCAAGCAGGGCTCCACCCGGATCGAGGTCCGCTCCCTCGACACCGGCTGCAACCCCTACCTGGCCTACGCCGTCACCCTCGCCGCCGGCCTGAAGGGCATCGAGGAGGGCTACGAGCTCCCCCCCGGCGCCGACGACGACGTCTGGGCCCTCTCCGACGCCGAACGCCGCGCCATGGGCATCCAGCCGATGCCGCAGAACCTCGGCGAGGCGATCGACCTGATGCAGCGCAGCGAACTGGTCGCCGAGACCCTGGGCGAGCACGTGTTCGACTTCTTCCTGCGCAACAAGCGCCAGGAGTGGGAGGAGTACCGCAGCGAGGTCACGCCGTTCGAGCTGCGGAAGAACCTGCAGGTGCTGTAGGGGCTGGTCAGGGCATGCGAAGGGGCGAGTGACCGCCCCGGGCCGGCGGAGGGTATCCGCCGGCCCGGGGAGCGGTTTACTCGCCCTGGGCCGTCTGTGGGCCGTGAGAGTCGGAAACGGCGGCCCAGCCGACCGCTTCGTAGAACTTGTCGACGGCCCGCCGGGTCCGGCCCTCGCTGCTCGGCATGAGGTGCGTGTAGACCCGGAGGGTGAACCCGGGGTCACTGTGCCCGAGGTACTGGCTCAGCGCCTTGATGCTCTCGCCGGCGTCCAGCAGGACCGAGGCGTAGAAGTGCCGCAGGGCGTGCATGCCGTCCTCGCGGGAGGCCTGGTGCCGCTTACCCCGTTCGGGTGGCGGGAGGATCCCGGCGGCCACCAGGGCGGGCTTCCACGCGTACGTGTTGAAGTCGCTCCGCCGAATGGCCGCACCTTCGGCAGCGGAGAACAGGAGCTTCTTCGTCACCGGCGGGCCGTCCGGGGCGAGCCAGGGGAGTGTGATATCTGCGGGAGGGAACTCCTCCGAGTGCACCTTGAAGGCGCGGGCGACATGCCCCGGGAGCGGGACGTCCCGGACCTTGCCGCCCTTCGGCGGGGCGAGGACCAGGTGGCCGCCGATGTTCTCCACCTGGTAGCCCACGTGCAGCCAGCCCCTGCACTCGCCCGGAGGCCCGCTGTCGCTCCTGTCTCCGCCCGGCGGGCGCCCGGCGGTGCCGCGGGGAGCGGAACTCCATGTCGCCAGATCGCGGCTACTTGAGATTTAGGCGCTGCCACGCCTCCTCACTGGGAGCCGAATTCTTTATATCCTCCAGACTCATGCAGAAGGGCTTCGATTTGCCACCCTTCGAGCTATTGCAGAGAGTCTCAGAATTTGACTCGACCAGCTCATCCAGAGCTGCAGGCAGGTCTCGCAATTTCCTGACGATCTTTGTTTCGTGGCGCTCGCCAGACTTGGCACGCATCAGAAAGTCGGCAATTTCGGAATCCGGCACAACCGCATGGCAATAGGGAACTGCGATGCTCATTGCGTCGATGTCGTGAAGGTGGTTCAGCTTTCCAGCTGGTCGACAGGTTTCGAAATAGCTCAGTTTTGAGGTCGACAGCTATTCGAACCGATGGGATTCGATCTGCAAATTCGACCATCTTGGCCCGCGAATTGGGCGGAAGAGACAGGTTTAGATTGAGTCGGTACTCCTGCAAGAGTTCGCCGAATAGGCGAAGATGCTCATGCATTATCTCTCTGGCTTGTACGCGTACTCGGAGCTCCGAGCGGGTCACTGGGTCATCTGAAAGCAGGCCGATGTATGTAGATTCCCAGTCCAGGCGCTGGGAAGTAATCTCTGTCGCCTGCTCCGGTCGATAGTTGTACCTGCGGCGCAGGTCCTCAACCTCTTCGTCCCCGGGGCCGGCAAGTATCTTAAATTCGGTCAACTGTTGGATCTTTTGTTCCCAGGCCAGGATCTCTCGATCAGTAATTTCGCGGCCGTCATCGGCTCTGATTTTAATGAGATTTTCGGCTCCCGAGAAAGCCCACCAGGCTCCGAAGCCGAGAGTATCGGGTGGGCTGGGGCGAAAGGTTGGCCTATTGAAGCTCTGGTGCATCGCGTTCAGGAATTGGTGGCGAAAGAGTACCTGTTGGGATCGAATGGTTCGGCAGTGTGAAATAGATGCCATGGTCCGAGCGATATCATTGCGCTGGCGCGGGTCCTTAATGTTCGCCGTTTCCATGTAGTGGGTTGCCGATAGGGGAAATATGACTCCTTGTGAAGCAGCTTTTCTGATGGCCTGAAGAATGGCGGCATCGTTGTCCTCGCGAGGATTTCCGGAAGCCGCTCTGGCCATCCGAATCCATACCCAGTGGTCCAGGTAGACCGACGGCTCGGGAGTGTGCATGTTGACAATGGTGTCAAGCTTCGCCATGGGTACTGGTCACCTCTCGCATAGGAGGTCGTCCGTTAGCCTAGTGTGGGGCAGGACGTGCCAACTTGTGCTTATTTTCCCTTGGCTAGTCGGAACGTGACTTCGGGGCTGAGACCGGGCCCCGCTCGTCGCATGGGCGCCTGCCGGGCACAATTCCGGCATGAGCGTGTATCGCAGTGACCTGGACCTGTCCGTCTTCGACGTTGCCGACGAGGAACGAGAGGTGGACGTGGCGCTGAACCTCATCGACGGGACGGTTCGCCTGTCGATCCTCTGGACGCACGAGATCTACCTGACCCCCGACGACGCGGAGCGGGTGGCCAGGTCTCTGCTCGAAGCGGCGGCGAGCGGGCGCGAGACCGCGGAGGAGTTCGCCCGCCGAGTTGCGGCAAGGGAGTCCGGCGGGGCCGTCCCGGGGCCGTCCCGGGGTGGCCAGGGCTGACCGGTGACGGCCGCAGGCGATGGCCACCCAGCCGCTCCCACCTGGGCGGCGACGTGGCGGCGCAGGTACTCTCGACCGCTCGTCAGTTCCTGCGCAACAAGCGCCAGGAGTGGGAGGAGTACCGCAGCGAGGTCACGCCGTTCGAGCTGCGGAAGAACCTGCAGGTGCTGTAGGGGACTGGTCGGCGGAGGGCCCCGAGCCGCGGCGGATGGTCGTCGTCGGTTCGGGGCCCTCCTGCTGGCCGCGGTAGGGTCCGGCCTGGTTCGGTCTGGTCTGGGGTGACGATGAGGGGCGGGAAGATGAGGCGGATCGGCCGGGTGTTGGCGGTGGTCGGCGAGGTGGTCCTCGGGGCGGTCGTGCTGCTGTTGACGGGGCTCGATGCGCTGACGTACGCCTTCAGCCATGGTTCGGACGTCATGTACACCGGCCAGGCGGACGACCAGGAAGGAGCAATACGCCTCTTCAAGTGGGGTGTGCTCCCCGGGGTTCTCCTGATCGCCTGGCTCGTCCGGGTGGAGGTCCGCAGGTACCGGCGCAAGCGCGGTGCGGGGCCGTCCGTGGGCGGTGTGACGCGAACCGGGACCGCCCGACCCTGACGGGGTCATCCGGGGGCTGATCGGGTGTCGCCTGTTCGGGGCTGCGTGTTGGGGGAGGGTGGGCCCGTTCGGCGGGGGTGATTGGGCGGGACGGGTGAATTTCGGGGCCTCCTGACGGAGCATTCGGCGGGTTGATCGTACTTATCCGACGGCTACTCCAATGATCTGAGTCGATGGTGACTCGGCGTTGTGAAGGAGTAGCTGTGAGTCGCACCTGGAGAGTTCCGGACGACCGCCGCGAGGTGGGCCGATGAGAGGTATCCGCCGCTGGATCGTGCCGCTCGCCGCGCTGTCGGCGACGTGTGCCGGTCTGCTGAACGCTGCCCTGCCGGTGAACGCGCAGGTGGATCCGCCCGCCAAGGTGGTCTCGCAGGTGCGGCCGGCCGCCGTGCGGGACTCGGGGTCGCCCGGTGCGTCCGCGTCCGCCGTGCCGTCGGCGCCCGACTCGCCGGCCACCGCGGACTCGCCGACGGCCTCCGCGGCGGCCTCGGGGTCGAGTTCCGTTGCGCCGGCGTCTCCGGTGGCTCCGTCGTCTCCGGCGTCCGCGGCTGCGGCCGGCTCCCCGGCGGCGGTTGCGAGCCCGTCCGGCGTGGCGGTCGCGTCGGGTGGGGCCTCGCCGGCGCGGGGGGCCAAGGCGGATGACGACATCTGCCACCTGAAGATCCTCAAGGTCGCCGACCGGCAGGCCTACCAGCCCGGCCAGCAGGTCAGGTACACGATCACGCTCACCAACGACGGCACCGAGCCGATCACCGGCGCGGTGGTCACCGACGACCTCGGCGGCGACCTGTCCGACGCGGTGTACGACAACGACGCCACCGTCGGCATCGGCACCGTGAGCTACCAGCAGCCGGTCCTCACCTGGGTCGGCAGCCTGAACCCGGGCGACAGCACGCAGATCGTCTACACGCTCACCGCGGACATCCCGGACAACGGTTCGCAGGTGCTGAGCGACGCGGTCACCGGGCCGCAGTTCAGCAACTGCCCGACCGGCACCGAGGCGGGGTGCACGGTGCAGGTTCCGGCGCAGCCGTGCAGCTCGCCGAGTCCGAGCCCGTCGCCGTCGCCGAGTCCCTCGCCGAGCCCGAGCCCGAGCCCGTCGCCGAGCCCGAGTCAAAGCCCGAGCCCGAGTCCGTCCCCGAGCCCGTCGCCCTCGCCGAGCCCGTCGCCCTCGCCGAGCTCGTCGCCGTCCACGAGCCCGTCCCCGTCTCCCAGTCCCTCGTCCTCGCCCAGCCCCTCGTCCTCGCCCATCCCGTCGACGTCCCCGAGCAGCGGTGCCTCCACGCCTCCCGGTGGCGGGGTGCTCCCGAACACCGGTGCCGGCCTGACCCCGGCGATGGTCGTGGCCGTGGTGCTCCTGCTGGCCGGCGGTGGCGGGCTCCTCGTGCTCTCCCGTCGTTCGCGCCGGCACTGAGCCCCCTGCTCCGCGCCCTGCCTCCGTCCGCGGGGCCCGACCACCGAGGTCGGGCCCCGCGGCCGTGTGCGGCGGGCCCGCAGCGGGGTAGTGAGTACCTTGGCTATCAACTGATCATCAGCAGCCAGCAGCACCCCAGCAGCACCGAGGAGCGCGTATGACCTCCGGCGGCAGCCGCCTCAGCAGGCCCGAGAACCGGCTGGTCCGCCGGGGCTTCAGCGACCCCGAGGCGGCCGTCGCCCGGTTGGCCGCCCCCGCCCTGCACGGGCTGGCCGACGACCCGATCCTGCTCGACGCGCTCGGCGCCACCGCCGACCCCGACCTGGCGCTGCTCGGCCTGGCCCGGTTGCTGGAGGCGCTGGGCGAACCCGAGCGGCACACCCTGCGCGACACCCTGACCACCTCCAAGCCGCTGCGCGACCGGCTGCTCGGGGTGCTCGGCGCCTCGGCCGCGCTCGGCGACCACCTGGCCGCCCACCCGCAGGACTGGCACGCCCTGGTCACCTTCGAGCAGCGCGACATGCACCCGGGCATCGACGAGTTCCGCCGCGAGCTGGAGCACCGGGTCCGGGAGTCCGAGAGCGACCCGGCCGACGCGCTGCGCGCCGCCTACCGCCGCTGCCTGCTCACCATCGCCGCCCGTGACCTGAGCGCCACCATCGACCTGGTGCAGACCGCCGCCGAGCTGGCCGACCTGGCCGCCGCCACGCTGCGCTGCGCCCTGACGATCGCCGCCGAGGAGCAGCCGGAGGCGGCCGACGCCTGCCGGCTCGCGGTGATCGGGATGGGCAAGTGCGGCGGCCGGGAGCTCAACTACGTCTCCGACGTGGACGTGATCTTCGTGGCCGAGCCCCGGGAGGGCGTCGAGGAGCACCGGGCGATGCAGGCCGCGACGCGGCTGGCGGCCGCGATGATCCGGCTCTGCTCCGACACCACCCGGGAGGGCACCATCTGGCCGGTGGACGCCAACCTGCGCCCGGAGGGCCGCAACGGTCCGCTGGTCCGCACCCTGGCCAGCCACCTCGCCTACTACCAGCGCTGGGCCAAGACCTGGGAGTTCCAGGCGCTGCTCAAGGCCCGTCCGGTGGCCGGGGACGCCGAGCTCGGCGAGGCCTACCTGGCCGCGCTGGCCCCGCTGGTCTGGCAGGCGGCCGAGCGGGAGAACTTCGTCGCCGACGTGCAGCAGATGCGCCGCCGGGTGGTCGAGTCGATCCCCGCCACCGAGCTGGACCGCCAGCTCAAGCTCGGGCCGGGCGGTCTGCGGGACGTGGAGTTCTCGGTCCAGCTGCTCCAACTGGTGCACGGCCGCACCGACCCGGGGCTGCGCAGCGGCAACACCCTGGAGGCGCTGGCCGCGCTCTCGGCCGGCGGCTACGTCGGCCGGGCCGACGCCGCCGCGCTGGACGCCGCCTACCGCTTCCTGCGCGCCCTGGAGCACCGGATCCAGCTGCACCGGCTGCGCCGCACCCACCTGATGCCCACGGACCCGGTCGACCTGCGCAGGCTCGCCCGCTCGCTGGCCTGGATGATCAACGGGGACACCCGGCTCGACCCGGTGGCCGCCCTGCAGCGGGAGTGGAAGCGGCACGCGCTGGAGGTGCGCCGGCTGCACGAGAAGCTCTTCTACCGCCCACTGCTGGCCGCGGTGGCCGAGCTGTCCGCTGGCGAGGCGCTCACCCCGGGCACCCCCGCGATGAGCCCGGAGGCGGCCGAGGCGCGGCTCAAGGCGCTGGGCTTCGCCGACCCGCCGGCCGCGCTGCGCCACCTGGTGGCGCTGGCCACCGGGGTGAGCCGGAAGGCGGCCATCCAGCGCACCCTGCTGCCGGTGCTGCTGGCCCGGTTCGCCGACTCCGCCGACCCGGACTCCGGGCTGCTCGGCTTCCGCCAGGTCTCCGACGCGCTCGGCCGCACCCCCTGGTACCTGCGGCTGCTGCGCGACGAGAGCGCGGCCGCCGAGGGCCTGGCCCGGATCCTGTCGGCCGGCCGGCTGGTCCCTGACCTGCTGCTGCGGGCCCCGGAGGCGGTGGCCATGCTGGGCGACGCCCAGGGGCTGGTGCCGCGCGGCCGGGCCGCCCTGGAGCAGGAGATCCGCTCCGCGGTGGGCCGGGCGCCGACCACCGCCGCGGGGGTCGCGGCAGCCCGCGCGGTGCGCCGGCGCGAGCTGTTCCGCACCGCCGCCGGCGATCTGCTCGGCCGCTACGGGGAGTTCCCCGGCGAGGCGCTGGAGGCCACCGGGAACGCGCTCACCGACCTGAACGCGGCCACCCTGGCCGGGGCGCTGGCCGCCTGCACGGCCGGCTGGGAGCAGGCCCACGGCGAGCCCTTCCCGGCCAAGCTGGCGGTGATCGCGATGGGCCGGTTCGGCGGCCACGAGCTCGGCTACGGCTCGGACGCCGACGTGCTCTTCGTGCACGAGCCGCTGCCGGGCACCGAGCGCGACACCGCCGCCGCGGCCCGGGCCGTCTGCAACGAGCTGCGCACCCTGCTGGCGGCCCCCTCCACCGAGCCGGCCCTGCTGGTCGACGCCGACCTGCGGCCCGAGGGCCGGCAGGGCCCGCTGGTGCGCACCCTGGGCTCCTACGCGGCCTACTACGCGCGCTGGTCGCACGCCTGGGAGAGCCAGGCGCTGCTGCGCGCCGAACCGGTGGCGGGCGACGCCGAGCTGGGGGAGCGGTTCCGGGAGCTGATCGACCCGCTGCGCTACCCCGTCGAGGGGGTGCCCGAGCGGGACCTGCTGGAGATCCGGCGGATCAAGGCGCGGGTGGAGAGCGAACGGCTGCCGCGCGGCGCCGACCCCACCACGCACACCAAGATCGGGAGGGGTGGGCTGGCCGACGTGGAGTGGACGGTCCAGCTGCTGCAGCTCCAGCACGGGCACGAGCAGCCCGGGCTGCGCACCACCCGCACCCGGCAGGCGCTGCTGGCCGCCGCCCAGGCCGGGCTGCTGCCGGGCGAGGACGCGGCGGTGCTGGACGCCGCCTGGGTGCTCGCCTCGCGGGTCCGGGCCGCGGTGATGCTGGTGCGCGGCCGTCCGGGGGACAGCTTCCCGAACGAGCCGCGGGAGCTCGCCCAGGTGGCCCGCTACCTCGGCTACGGGTCGGGGCACAGCGGCGAGCTGGTGGACGACTACCGGCGCACCACCCGGCGGGCCCGGGCGGCGGTGGAGCGGCTCTTCTACGGCTGACGGCGGGGCGGCCCCGACGGCTGGCCGCGCCCGCCGACGAATGAGCCGGGCCGCCCCGCGATGGGGCGGCCCGGCTCGTTCGTGCGCGTTCGGCAGGACCTCAGGACCCGGCGCCGACCGGGGTGGGCCGCTGCTCCGGCACCCGGGCCTGGTCCTGCCAGGCGGCCGGGATCTTCGGGAACTGGTACGCCCAGCGGTGGTAGATCAGCCGGGTGATCGCGAAGCCGACGCCCAGGCAGAGCAGGCCGCCGACCGCGTCCATCCAGTAGTGGTTGGCGGTGGAGATGATCACCGACAGGGTGAACAGCGGGTAGACCAGGCCCAGCGCCCGGATCCACCGGCGCTCGGCCAGGAAGAAGATCGTCAGCCCGCACCAGGTCGACCAGCCGATGTGCATCGAGGGCATCGCGGCGAACTGGTTGGTGGTGCTGGCCGCCGCCCCCGAGGCCAGCGAGCCCCAGGTGTGGTGCACCACCACGGTGTCCACGAAGCCCAGCCCGGCCAGCCGCGGCGGGGCCAGCGGGAAGAGGTAGAACCCGAGCAGGGCGATCCCGGTGGTCACGAAGAGCACCATCCGGCCGGCCGCGTAGCGGCCCGGATGACAGCGGTACAGCCAGACCAGCACGCCGATCGTGATCACGAAGTGCAGCGTGGCGTAGTAGTAGTTCATGCCGACGATCACCCAGGTGACCGAGTTCACGGCGTGGTTGATCGAGCGCTCGACGTTGATCCCGAAGAACTGCTCGAGGTGCCAGATCCACATGGCGTGGTGCTGGGCGACCTCGGCCTGTTCCGGGACGGCGTTGCGCACCAGCGAGTAGAGCCAGTAGCTGACGCCGATCAGCGCGAGTTCGAACCAGAGGCGCGGGCGGACCGGACGGGTTCGCTGGGCGACGATGCGCCGCCGCAGGGAGTGGGCCGCGCGTACCGCCGTGCTGCCACCGGCCCCGTCCGTCACCTGTTCGGCCGAACGGCCGAGGCGCTGGACGGAACCACCGGTGCGGAGCCGGACGGCCTCTTCGCCGTCCTGCGTCTGGATGTCGGTCGGTTCCCCCATGGACGAGAAGTCTGCCAGACGATCCGTGGCCGTCCGATCATCCTCTGGTCGTGGATTCTTCACCGGCTGTCCTCCCACAGTGCGATGCGGCGACCCCCGACCGGGGTGGGGGAGGCGGCACGGTACGCACGGGCGCCGCGCGTCGGAGGGACACACATGCGTTCCATTGTTACGCGTTCGCAAGGGCGGGGGCGAGGCGGGGTCCCGGGCAGGGGGCGGGCCCACCTGCGGGCCCCGGTGCGGCGGGGGTGGCCGGCCGGTCGCGGCGCCGGTCATGACAGGGTGCTGTCAAAACCGGTGGACGCCGGGAGTCAACTCGGCGCCTCCCCGGGCGCCCGGCGGGACCCTCCTCCGTGCGGCCGGGGCCGGTCGCCGGGGGAGCGCTCCACCGCGGCCGCCCGTCCCGCTCCGGCCGCGCCGACCTGCGGCGGTGGAGCGGATCCGAACGGAGCGGTCAGCCCGTCGGGGGACCCTCGGTGAGGGCGGCGTCACCCACCGGAGTCCGGTAGGCGACCAGTCACACCGAGTCATTCCGGGGCGCCGGTCGGAGCCGTCGGAGACCGGCCGTAGTCGGCCGACCGCCCGCTGCGACGGCGCCCGGCGGCGGGCGTCCGGCGAGCGTCGCGATGCGCCGAAAAGGCCGAATCGCCCCACTGTCGCGCGAGGCGTTCTGGACGAGATGTCCAGAACCGCGCCGTGAGGCCGAAGCGGTTGCCCCCAGGCCAGGTTGACGCGCCGTCGGCGGCGCGCTCGCTACCATCACGCGGTATGAAGCTGATCACCGCCGTCCTGAAGCCGTACAAGCTGGACGACGTCAAGAGCGCGCTGCACGAGCTGGGGGTCCGCGGCCTGACCGTCACCGAGGTCAGCGGCTACGGTCGGCAGCACGGCCACACCGAGGTGTACCGCGGCGCCGAGTACCGGGTCGACCTGGTGCCCAAGGTGCGCCTGGAGGTGGTGGTGGCCGACGACGACGCCGAGGCGGTGATCGAGGCGGTGCTCCAGGCGGCCCGGACCGGGAAGATCGGCGACGGCAAGGTCTGGGTGGTCCCGGTGGACACCCTGGTCCGGGTCCGCACCGGCGAGCGCGGCCCGGACGCGGTGTAGCGCCGCAAGCCGCGCCCCTCGCCGGGTGGGCTCTTCGGGTCCGGCCTCAGCCGCGCCCGATGTACGGCATGGTGGTCGCCAGCACGGTGGCGAACTGCACGTTCGCCTCCAGCGGGAGCTCGGCCATGTGGCGGACCGTGCGGGCCACGTCAGCCGCGTCCATGGTCGGCTCCGGGGCGATCCGGCCGTCCGCCTGGCGCACCCCGAGGCTCATCGCGGCGGTCATGTCGGTGGCCGCGTTGCCGATGTCGATCTGGCCGCAGGCGATCCGGTACGGCCGGCCGTCCAGCGAGAGCGACTTGGTCAGGCCGGTGACCGCGTGCTTGGTCGCGGTGTAGGCGATGCTCTGCGGGCGCGGCACGTGCGCGGAGATCGAACCGTTGTTGATGATCCGCCCGCCCTGCGGCTGCTGCCCCTTCATCTGGCGGAAGGCGGCCTGGGCGCAGAGGAAGGCACCGGTCAGGTTGAGGTCGACCACCGCGCGCCAGTCCTGGTAGGAGAGGTCCTCCAGCGGGACCGGCGCACCGAAGGTGCCGGCGTTGTTGAAGAGCAGGTCGATCCGGCCGAAGCGCTCCGCCACCTCGGCGAAGAGCGCTTCCACGGCGGCGGGGCTGGTGACGTCGGTGGGGATGACGGCGGCCGGGGTGCCGCTCAGTGCGGCGGTCTCGTGCAGCGGCTCGGCCCGGCGGCCGGCGAGTGCGAGCTGCCAGCCGGCGGCGGCGAGTTCGAGTGCGACGGCCCGGCCGACGCCGGTGCCGGCCCCGGTGACGACGGCGATCTGCGGCGACATGCGGTGCTCCCTGGACTGAAGTTGAGTCGATCATGGCCGAGTTGACCGGCTCGTGTCATTGGTACGAGCACACCGAAGATCGCTCGTCCGGGGGACGCGTACTTGTCAGTAGTACCGGGGCTCACTAAATTCCGGAAAAAAACTCGGAGCAGTGAACTCTCGAGGCAGCGAGTCTCGAGGCAGCGGTTCTCGAGGCAGCGAATCTCGGAGCAGTGAGTGAAGGAGGCGGGCCGGGTGGCCATCCGCAGCGAGCAGGCGCAGGGCCTGATCACCCCGGGCCGGCGCGCCGCGTCCCTGCGCCAGGGCAACGCCTCCGCGGTGCTGCGCGCCGTGCTCGCCTACGGCCCGGTCTCCCGGGCCGAGATCGTCCGCCACACCGGGCTCTCCGCCCCCAGCGTCACCAAGCTCACCGGCACCCTGATCCAGGCCGGGCTGCTCGACGAACTGGCGCCGCTCGAACCCACCCTCGGCCGCCCCCGGGTGCCGCTGCGGGTCGACCCGGACCGGACGGTCGCGCTCGGCGTCCACCTCGGCCCGCTGCGCACCGGCTTCGGCCTGGTCGGCCTGGACGGCCGGGTGCTGGCGGAGCGCGAGCTGCCGCACCCCGCCGGTCCGCCGACGCCGCGACGGGTGCTGGACCGCGCGGTGGCGGGCGTGCAGGCCTTCCTGGACGAGGAGCTGGCCGGGCGGCGGCTGGCCGGCACCGGGGTCGGCATCGACGGCTGGGTGGACGGCGAGCGCGGTCTGCTGGTCGAGCACGAGCCGCTCGGCTGGCGGGCGGTGGACCTGCGGGCGGCGCTGGCCGGCCGGCTGCCCGGCCCGCTGCTGCTGGAGCAGACGGTGCGGGCCATCGCCCGGGCCGAGCTCTGGTTCGGCGTCGGGCGGGAGGTGGACGACTTCCTGCTGGTCCACATCGGCAGCGTGCTGGGCGCGGCGATCGTGGTCGACCGCACGGTGCACCGCGGTCCCGGCGCCGCCGCCGGCGGGATCGAGCACCTGCTCGCCACCGACGACCCCGAGGTGCGCTGCCCGCGCTGCGGCACCGGCTGCCTGAGCGCGGCCGCGGGCGACCTGCCGCTGCTCGCCGAGGCCCGCGCGGCCGGGCTGCTCGCTTCGGCGCCCGCCGACGGCCCGCTCGACCTGGAGCGCCTGGTGGCCGCCGCCCGCCCGGACGGCACCGGAC
>NZ_JBNQTI010000139.1:12127-25395 GCF_050325825.1 Kitasatospora sp. LaBMicrA B282 | reverse complement strand
CACCGCCACTACGACCCCACCACCGCCCGCTACCTCACCCCCGACCCCCTAGGCCTCACCCCCGCACCCAACCACACCACCTACGTCCACAACCCCCACACCTGGACCGACCCACTCGGACTCTCGCCCTATCCGGACGGGGGCGGGTCCCAGCCCAGCAGCCGGCCGGACGGCCAACCCGTCTTCGCCGGCCACGGCGACTGGAGCCTCCGGAACGGCTGGACCCGAGTTCCGGAGGGCACGTCGGTGGCCACCTACGCCAAGTTGCGGTGGGCCCTGCACGATCTCGACGGCATGCTCGTCGAGTTCGGCGACACCGACATCAAACCGGTGCGGGTCTACGGCCCGGGCGACTGGATGCCGAACCTCCAACTGCTCGACCCCACGAACCCCGATCTGGCCACCGCGCCGAGATCGATCACGGTGGACGAACAGACGCCGATCAGCAAGCTGCTGAAGCCGAACATGGGCCTCTGCCACTGGGCCGCCTGCCTCGGAAGTAAGATCCCGAAATGACCTACTACCCGGATCTGTCGGAATACGCGTACTCACCGTCCGCCATTCCCGATCTGAATGTCGGTTGGCTGGCTCGCTGGCACCGGTACACCAAGGGCGAGGTGTCGGCGGACTTCCTGGCGGCGCTGGCCCGGCAGGCGTCGGTGACGAGGTCGCAGACCCGGGGGTTCCATCCCTGTCCCTTCTGCCGGCCCTGGTCCCGCAAGGGGGGCGAGGAGGGTGCCGCGCGGGCGGTCGGGATCAGGCTGGGGAGCGCGGAAATGCACGCGTTCTCGCGGGACGGTCGGGTGTTCGCCGCGCCGAACCTGGTCCACCACTACGTGGACCGGCACGGGTACCGGCCGCCGACGGAATTCGTCGAGGCGGTGCTGGACGTCGCCGAGGGACGGATCGGTCCGTCGATCGTCCCTCGGCTGCGGGAGGTGCTGACCGACTCGACGTCGGTGCAGGACCGGGTGGATGCCGCGGTCGACCTCATGCAGCTGTCGCCGGACTCGACCCTCGAGCTGATCGCGGGCATCGCGGCCGAGCCGGCCTGCCACCCTTACCTCAAGCGGAAGTTGGAGCTGCTCACGGCCGGGCAGCGCTGAGCGGAGCAGAGCAGAGCTGAGCTGAGCAGAGCACGGCCGAGCAGGGCCGATCAGCCGGCGGTGGCGAGTGTGTGCCCCAGCAGCGCCATGGCGTCGGGCAGCACCCGCCGCCAGAAGCCGTCCGTGTGCTCCCCGTCGGGGAAGTGGGCCTGCCGCGCACGCGCCTGGTGTGCGACCTGGCGGGCGGCCGGGCAGAACGGGTCCTCCTGGCCACACCACACCCCGAGGGCGCCGACCTGCAACCGGTCGAGCCGGAGCGTCGGTTCGTGGGCCTGCCAGTCCGCCTGGTCGGCGTAGCCGCCGGTGGTGCGGGCGTCCGACCAGGTGCGGAAGACGGCCGGGCTGAGCAGCGCCACGGCGTCCAGATTGCGGTTGCCCTGGCTGCGGCCGATGGCGTACTGCAGGGCGCCGGAGCCGCCCATGGAGATCCCCATCGCGGCGCGAGGGGTGGGCAGTTGACGGGCGTGCAGCCAGCCGGGGAGCTCCTCGCGGAGCATCGCCTGCGGGTCGTCGCCGTCGCCGGGGGAGCGCTGGTGCCAGTACGTGGCGTCCCCGCCGTCCACCGCGACGACGGCGAACGGCGGCACGCCGCCCTTCACCGCGGCGGCCAGGAACTGCGGGGTCCCGAGCTTGACCATGCCCTGCGCGTCGTTGCCGCGTCCGTGCAGCAGCACGCAGACCGGCAGGTCGGTGCTCGCCGCGGTGCCGGGCGGCAGCATGGTGACCAGCGTGACCTGCCGGCTGCGCGCCGCCGAGTGCACCTGCTCGACGTGCACCGTGCCCGGCGCCACGTCCGGCACGGTGCCGTCCGTGCCCGTCATGCCGAGCACCTTCTTCAGCTGCACCCCACCGGGCAACCAGCCGGCGAGCATGCCGCCCGCTGCGGCTGCCCCGAGCACGGCTCCGCCGCCCACGACGCCGGCCCCGAGCCGCAGCAGGCGCCGCCGCGCCACCGCGCGGTCGACGGGCTCCGCCGAGGGCTGCTCGGTGACGGTCTCGGTCTCTGTGGTCACGTCCGTGGGCCTTTCGCTGCGAAAACGATCACCGTAGTGGACGAGGGGTCGGGGCAGGCGGTTCCGTCTGCGCGCCCATCCTTGGCCGTGCGCGCCGTTGCCTGCTCCCGCGCAACCCGGTTGGCGGGAACCGGGAACCGCCGGATTCGCCTCTGAGCGGGCGAAGCCGGCCGTGTGGGGCGGTCCGGGGGTCCGAGGAGGGGTCACGCATGAGAACCCAGAACAGAACGGCGAACAGAACGGCGAACAGAACGCGCAGCACGGTGCGACCGGCGGCGATCGCGTCGCTGGCCGGACTGCTGCTGGCGGCGACGGTCGCCTGCGATCCGAGTGGCACGGACCAGAGCACCGGACCGGCGTCGGCGGCGCCGCCCTCGGCCGCGGCCGGCACGCCGCACCCGGTGCAGCCGTCGCCGACGCACAGCGCCCCGGTGGTCGCCCCGCCCACGCACACGGCCGCCGCCACGCCGACTGCTCCGGCCACGCCGACCGCCCCGGGCGCGCCCAGCGTTCCGGCCACGCCGACCGCTCCGGGCACGCCGACCGCCACGGCGACGGTGCCCGTGCTCGGTGCGTCCTGGGCGCCGAACCAGCAGGGGTACGGCCAGGCGCGGCCCGCCACCATCTTCAACGGTGGCGACCCCACCGGCCTGGTGGAGGGGCTGACCTGGTCCTCCTGGGGCGGCTCGTCGGCCACCGGTGCCGGCAGTGCCGAGTACGTCGCCCCCGGACAGAGCGTCGCCACCGGGACCTCCGAGCACGCCGAGGTCGTCGCCTTCGACCTGGGGACCTGCAACGGCCGCCGGGCGTACCGGGCCGTCGAGTGGTACTTCCCGCAGCACGGCCAGCACTTCGACCCCAGCCGTTACCTCGACGCCTGCACCGGTACGGACCACGGCATGTGACGCCGCCGCCCCTAGCCGCTGCTCGCCGCCCGGGCTCAGCCCGCCGTGGCCTCGGTGGCCTCCGTGGCGATCCGGTCGAACTGGGCGCCCATCGCCTCGGCCAGCGCCTGGGCGGCGGAGAGCGGGCGGACCATCACCGTGAAGTCGTCGATCAGCCCGTCCTCGTCGAAGTGCAGGAAGTCGCAGCCCTGGATCTGCCGGCCGGCCACGGTGGCGGTGAAGACGAGGGCGTGGTCGCGCCCCGCGGGGTCGGCGATCTCGCGGACATAGCTGAAGTCCTCGAAGACCCGCATCACGCCGCGCAGGATCGCCGCGGTGATCGCCTTGCCCGGGTAGGGCTTGAACGCGACGGGGCTGGTGAAGACGACGTTCTCGGCGAGCAGGTCGGTGATGGCCTGCTCGTCACGGTCCTCGACGGCCTTGCGGAAGGGGTGCATGGCGGGCTCCCAGTACTCAACAAGTTGAATAGCTACTTCCGCAGATTATCGCGAATAATCGCCTCGTTGAGTAGTGGTGCTAGCTTGGCCGCATGGCTCTGCGCAACGCGGTGATGGCGGCCCTGCTGGAGGGCGAGGCCTCCGGGTACGACCTGGCCAAGGCCTTCGACGCCTCGGTGGCCAACTTCTGGATGGCCACCCCGCAGCAGCTCTACCGCGAGCTGGAACGGATGGCGGCCGAGGGCCTGATCACCGCCCGCGTGGTCGAGCAGGACAAGCGCCCCAACAAGCGCCTCTTCTCCCTCACCGAGGCCGGCCGCGCCGCCGTGCACGCCTACACCACCGAACGGCCGAGCAGGCCCAGCGCCATCCGCGACGAACTCCTGGTCAAGGTCCAGACGCTCGACGCCGGCGACGCCACGGCCGTGCGCGCCGGCATCGCCGACCGGGTGGACCTGGCCCGCACCAAGCTCGCCCGGTACGAACGCCTCCGGACCGCCCTCCTCGACGGCCGCACCGAGGAGCAGTACCTGGTCGGAGCCGAGCGCGTCGGGCCCTACCTCACCCTGCTGCGCGGCATGGACTTCGAACGCGAGAACGTGCGCTGGGGCGAGCTGGCCCTCCGCGTCCTCGACGGCCGGGCCGCCCAGCGGTGCGGCTGACGCGATGGACGAACTCGGAGTCACGGACTTCCAGTTGCACGTCCTCGCCCTGATGCGAGCACCGGACGAGCTCGCCGAGCCGACCCTCGCGATCCTGGGAGCCGACTCCGTCACCATGGCCGAGAGGTCCGACCTCATCGGCAGGCACTTCACCATCCGCCCGGGCGTGACGGAGGTGCTGCGAGCCATCCTCTCCGCGGCCGAGATCCTCGAAGGAGCCGCCGCCGAAGCCCGAGCGGGCGATCCGGTTCGCTACGCGTTCCCCGCCTGGCCCGAGCTGGAGTTCGAGGTCAGCTACGCCCCATCGGGCATGGCGCTCCACAGCGCGCACTTCGTCCGGCCGCGGCGGCCCGGTCCGCCGCAGCCCGTCGACGTGGCGCCGTGGAGCTTCCTGCGGGAGGACCTCCCCGGCGCCTTCGAGCACATCGCAGAGGTGGACCTCTGGGACACGTACGCCTCGTACACGGCGACGGACCGGTCCTCCCACCAGCGCTGCTTCCTCAGGTTCGCGTGGGGGCTGCTCCAGGAAGTCAGCCCCATGCAGTAGCTCGCGAGACCCTGCCCTCGCGCTCATCGTCGGCGATCGCCCATTGCGATCGCCAGGTGGATCTCGGATGCGCCGCTGGCCGATGTCGAGCCGCAGTCCGTCTCCCGGGAGGCAGACTGCGGCGGAGCTGCCGCGATCTCGGTCAGCTGGTTGCCTTCTGGAGGCTCTCGATCAGGTTGGCCGCTGACGTCGCCGCCTGCAGCACCGCGGGTACGCCCTTGCACAGGGCCCCGATCCGGGTCAGCATGCCCTTGGCCATGACGCGGCCCTCTGGCTCGTCAAGGTTCTGCTCGTCGGCGAGGTCCAGGAAGCCCACGCACTGGTCGAAGGCGCCGAGGCTGTTGCGCTCTCGGCCCAGGGCCTCGCGGAGCTGGGACAGCTGATGGGCGATGGCCATCGACAACTGGGCGTCGGCAGGGGAGCTCTGCTGCATCTGACTGGAGCTCGTGGTACCGAGCTGGTTCTGCACGTTGTTCATGCCACCGGAATTGATGATGCCGAAGTTGGCCTGAGGGCCGTTCTGCCTGTGCCACATCACGTGCCTCCACCGACTTGCTGAGAGTTGACTGCCTGGAGCTGGTTCTGGACATTGGTCATGCCGCCAGAGTTGATGATCCCGTTGTTCAGAATCACGGTGATCTGTTCACGGAATGACGTGGTGTCGATATTGTGGTCGACGAGGAAGCCCTCGGCTGCGGCGAATACCCGGCCCTCCATCATGCTGATGTACCGTCGGGCGTCGTCGTACTGGAGCATGTCGTCCATGTACCGGGCCGAGTAGATCTCCCGCAGACTCACGATCGGCTGCCCGGCGTCAAGCGCCGGCCTGCGCTCACGTGCTGGCGGCCCGCCGATGAGCGCGTGCTTGACCGCAGTCTTGACGTCGATCAGGGATTGCCAGAGTGCCATCCGGTGGAACGCCCATCCGCGTTCTCTGACCTGTCCTCGGGCCGCGGTGATCGTGGGGTGGACCGGGTTCAGTATCTGTGGCCGGACCACGACCCGCAGGAAGTGGTTCTCGTACGCGACGCCGATGAACACGGAGGCAACCAGCTCGCCGTCCCAGGAGACCATGCGGGCGCACAGGAAGCGTCGAGCGGTCTTGGGCGCCTTGTGCGCCCCAGGCGCCCGCACTCCGTCGTGCGCGAGTGTCACCAGAGCTTTCCACTGGTCGGGAGAGAGGTCCGGCCACCGATTCGCATTCAGGGTGGCGATGGCGAAGACGTCCTGCCGGCTGTCCGGATGGAAGTCGCGATCCGGCCGAATGGGTCGCTGCAGCTCGCGCGCCAGGTGATCGATGACGTCGTCCGGGGTGAAGGGTTTCACCCCGCCGTCGTCGTCGCGACCCGAGACCAACCGGTCGATGCTGGGCAGTAACGTCCGGAGTTCATTGGCGCTGTTGTCGTCAACGTCTTGCTGTTGGCGGGGTAGTCGAGCCATGACGTCGATTCCGATCGTCTGCTCATACCAGACGTGTCCTGCTCCGAGGAAGTGATACCGCACCCGGCCTGTGCGTGGCTCGGTCTGGTAGGGGATCACCGGTTGCCCCTCCAGGCCTTGAATCCGCTGCACCCTCGGCGCAGGAGCTGGCGGAGTCGCAGGACGTTGCGGCCAGGCCGGTTGATCGACGTCCATGGCCTCGCGCAGTAGGCGCTGGGCCATGACTCGATCCCGGTAGAACGACAGCCACATCCCGACCAGCACAACGGCCGGTGCCCAGCGTGGGTCCAGAGTCCATGCCCATGCCGCGCCGGCCGCTACCGCCAGCACCAGGCATACCCGGCGCTGCCAGGCGAGCCGTCTGGCCTGGTCGCAACTGGCCGCCACATCCCCCAGATGAAAGCCGTGCGAGGGCACTGGCCAAGGTCCGGACAACAGGCGTTCATTCACCCATCGTGCGTAGTCCAGGCCGATCGGTACGAACTTCTCCGTCGGCGCAGACTCCACCTCCGCCATCTCGAGCTCGGCTTTTCGCTCATCGGCTGCCTTCTGACGTTGCTTCTGGCGGGTCTCCCGGACCGGCTTCGGCATGACACGATCGGCTGCTCGCTGCCGATCCTTCGCGTTCGCCCACCATCCTCTGCGCGGACGCAGGTGCGCTGCGGCGCACAGTAGCCGAGTGGCGTCTGACGGGCCGTCGTCGACCAACCCTGCTTGGCCGTCCATGTCGAACACGGGGAGGGTCGGGTACTTGACCAGCAACCGTGACGCCGTCTGCGACTCTTCGAGATCTCCTGGCCTGGTTCGCTTAAATCCCGGCCCCAAAGCCATACTCGGCCCACCTCCACGTGGCAGTGTCCACTGCCTGGCTCCCCCCAGGGGGTCAGATTTTGCCCGACCCGGTGGGACCCTGGCTACCAGCACTAGTCAGGCCAAAACACGTCAAGGCAGCGATTTTCGACGTGCGTTGAGACTCGAATGTCCGACGGCACGGCAACCTCTCAGACTTGGCTGTAGTCCCCGCGTGCGGGGCGACAGATGCCTGCGCTGACGACGTCGAGGGCCATGCCGGTCGCCTTGCACGGCAGGGCGCGATGATGTGTTGGCTGCGGTGGCATGCGCGCGGGAAAGATCGCCTGGCGGGGCATCCGGACGAGTGGCGGGAGTGCGTCGGCACTGCTTGTCCGGGGTGCAGCCGGCATAGGTCCCGGCTTCTTCTGGGGCTCCATCGCGCCGGTGGGTCCAGCGCCGGGCACGTCGAGAACTGCCGAGGGCGGCCCTCGGCAGTTCTCGCGTGGCAGCGCCGGGTCACTTCCGGTTGCGGCGGACGCGCGCTCGACGGTTGCGGCGGACCCTTGCTGCCGCTGCGGCCGTGGTCATCGCGGCGGTCAGGAAGTTGAGAACCGCGACAGTCCAGGTGGTCCACTCCCTGACGTGCGGCAGCTGGTTGCTCAAGGTGGAGGGAGCACACATGAGCGGCGACGATCTCATCGAGCGGGTGACGAGGGTTCAGACGACCGAGCAACCGGCCGAGTGCCTCAGCGAGCTTGTGCTCAGCCAGTCAGTGACCCTGCGCGATCTGCAGGAGTGGGGTGTCAACCGGGGCCGCCTTCTGCCCAGTTCGACGGTGCACGACGTACTGAAGGGAGTCCGCCCGCCCAGGCCGCGCGTGCTCGGCAATCTGCTGGCCGCTCTCAGGGTCACGGATCCGCATCGGGTCCAGGTTTGGATGGAAGCCGCGCAGCAAGTCCGAGCAGGAGTACGGGCCGGTGGCCGCCACCCGGTTCTTCGTCGAGCAGGACGATCTCACGGTGATCAAGGACCTTGTTCTGAACGCCGAGAACGAGGTGTGGCTGTGGGGGACGACGCTGCCGATGCACATCCCCTATCTGGAGACCTACCTGGCAGGGGCGCTGGCCAAGGGTGTCCTGGTGAAGATCCTGTTGATCAAACCGGCCAGTGCGGCGATGGACATGGCGGCCTTCCGATCGCCCGACCATGACGCGCAGAACATGGAGGAGCGGCTGGCAACCTACCTGGAAATCCTGCACCGGCTCGCCGCCAGGGGCCGCGGGCTTGAGGTCCGGCTGGTCGACTACCTCGCGCCCTACACGCTCTACGCCTACGACCCGGGGCTCAGCGGCGGGCGTATGGACCTGCGCCTCGGCTCTTTCCATGGGGACCACGATCTGCGGCCCACGTTCCAACTGCTGCGCGGACGCGACGGTGACTGGTTCGACTACTTCTACGAGCAGTTCACCCGTGTGTGGACCGTCGCCGACCCGGAAGCCGCGGGACTCCGCCCAAGGCCGAGTAGTTGACGTTCCGGGGCTGATGGCAGGAAGGTTCGGCGTGGAACGGGGCCGTGGGCAACGGCGCTTCGCCGTCTGTTCCCGAGGTCGGCCGGCCCGCGAGGAGCGACTGGGCGACAAACGACCGGATACTGTAGAGAAGTGGTGGCGGAGGTCCCTGCTGACCTGGCTCAATAGCAGGATGGAGATCGGCGAGAAGTGGGCATACCGAGCCCAGCCCAAGATGCTCGGTGGTGCAGTACGCCAGGTGGAGATCGTTCGCGTCGGCGGCCCTCGGCGTTCCGCGCAGGTGCACGTCCGGTTCCTCGAGGGCGAGGAAGCCGGCTTGCAGGACTGGGTCGCTCTGGCGTCCCTGGTCGCACGCTGGGACGACGTCGCAGTCTTCCGCGCCGACGATGCCGCTGAGCTGGCGCTGGTCGAGGCGTCCCGGCAGGTGCGTAAGAGCGCCGAGTTCGAGGCGGCCCGGCTGGTTCTCGGCTTCGTCCGTCCCAAGAGTCAGTTGCGGCTGCGCACGACTGTGGCTGATGCCGGTGTTCTGGAGCTCACCGCCCTGGAAGCCACCGCCGATCGGCTCGGGCTCCATGCTGCTGAGCTTCGGGCCGACCCGATGATCCATCAGAACCGGACCGGCCTGTTCCTTTCAGCCTGGCCGGTCACTGAACGCATTGCACGGCGAGCCGCGGAGGTCCTGGCCGAGGAGATCCTGCCGGAGGTCGAGCGCCGACAGGTGGCACTCGACCAGGAACGCGCGCAACCCTCATGGCAGTCATGGAACCGCCGCGACGACCGGAAGCTTCAGGCCGAAGACAACATGCTGCGGACCGTTCGCGAGTGGTGTGGGCAGGAGCAGGTGGAGCGCTTCGACGAGTTGCTCGCGCTGCGGGCCGAGGTCGAGCGACTCGGCGCCATCGTCGAACGGGCTCTGAAGGCCCTACGGGACCGAGGGCATGGCGTCATCGCCTCCACCATTGAGCGCGACCTTGGAGTCCGTGCCTCCACCCTTGGTCCCGAGGTGCGGCGCTGACATCGCGCCACGGATCGGCCTGCTGCCGCGACGGGGTCGTCTCCGCAGGCGGTTCTTCCTTCTCCGGCCGGTGGGGACTCCACCCGTTGAGGAAAGGTCGGAGCGTGTCAGCTGTGGGCTCGGTATCGAGCTGTTCGATGCCGAGGCCACTGAGGGGAGCCGTCGGGTCGAGACGGTCCGCCTCAGCTCTGCCCCAGGCGGACCACTCCCGGAATCGCTGGGCCTCTGCCGCGTCGTCGACACGGCTTGCGGCTTCGTCCAGCGCGTCGCAGAACTCCCTGATCTCCCGAGCGCCGCGCCAGCGGTCCAGGGCCGCCCCGAACCGCTCGACGCGCGAGGCTTCCATGGCCTTGCTGCCAGCCGCGGCAACCGCGGTCTCCCAGTCCCGCTGCCTGCGTGCCTGCTGCTCAGCGGCCGACCGTTGGCGCTCAGCCTCGGCCTTGTCCCGTTTCTCCTGCTGCCGGCGTTGCTCGGCTTCGTGCTCGAGCCGGAGGCGCTCTTGTTCCTCCGCACGACCCTTGAGGGCCCGGAAAAGCGAACTGATCTGCTCCTCCAACGGCCGCTTCGGTGTGTCAGCGCAGTCCTTCTTCCAGCCGCTGCTGTGGCCGTAGCCGTAGGGGTGCGGCTCCATCACCTGAAGCTCGAGCTCGCCGGACGGTTCGGACCGGTAGGCGGGGGTGACCCGCTGCCAGTCGTAGATCTTTTGCCGTCCCCTGGCCTGCGGCACGAACTGGACCTGCTTCTGGCGCTCCTTGAAGGTCAGTTCCCAGGTCCTGCCATGGACGGTGAGCAGCGGCCGCGGCTGCCTCCGCTTCTTCGAGATCGTCAGGTCTCCGTGGCGCTCCAGCGCTTCCTGGGCGATGAGGCGGACGATCGACAGCACGCGAGGAAGCACGTCCTCGGAGATCTCGAAGGCGCTGTGGTCTGCCTCGATTGCCGCGATCACATCGTCGACATCCGTGACAGTGCGGCTGCGCTGGAGCCGGATCCGGTTCCACTCGGTCTCGTCCAGCCCGTTGTCGCGCAGCAGACCGAGGAAGAAGTCGCCCTTCGCCCTGCCGCTGTATTTCAGCTGGTAGCCCTCAGGTGCACAGGTGCGAGCCGCGTCGAAGGCCCGGCGTAGCCTCGCTCGTTCCTCAGGCAACGGATCGGGGATCCGCAGGAAGCGCCCAGCCTGACGGACCTGTTCGATCAGTGCCGGACCGCTCACGGCCCTGGACTCTTTCGGCGGCTTCGACTGCTGCCGTAGCGCAGCCGGGGTACTTGGGCTCGTCTTCAGGGGCCTGTCCTGTGCCGGCGCCTCTTCGGGGACCTTGGGCTCGGCCAGGGTCCTGGGGGCCGGGACCGGACGGTCCGGATGGTGCCCGTGCTCCAGGTAGAAGCGGCCGGAATCGGTAAGCTCCGCCCGCCACTTCACCCCGTCGGCCTTCGGCATGGCGATGAGGCCGCGGTCTCTCAGTGCACGAGCAGTAAGGGCGAGCTCCGACTCGCGAGATGTGACCGGGCTATCCGCCCTGCTGATGCGGGTAAGAAGAGAGAGCTGACGCTCATTGAGAGGCGACCAACGAAGCATGAAGCCGTCGTACCCCATCAGCACGATCTGAGACAACCACCCCGCGGTCGTCCCTACCAATCACGAGCCGGCGGGCTTCCCAGGGACAGTGCTGTTCGCCTTCACCGTCGGTTGCGAGCTCGCGGCTCGACCAATCCATCCCTCCACCGGCCTCAGCCGTCCATCGGCCGGGGTCGGGGCCGGGGCCGGCCAGGTCAGGGCAGCAGGCACAGCAGGGTGGCGGTGGCCGGTGAGCCCCCCGACCTCGGTGCGGGGGTAGGTGCGATCCTTGGCGCCGGGGTCGACATTCGTGGCGCCGCTGGCCCGGTCCTCCAAGGCCGCCTGGACCAATGCCCAGCGCTCTGCAGTGGCCCGGCCTCTCGTCCTCCGGGTAGGGATCGGTCATCTCGACCCCGAGGCTGCGCCAGAGTCAGGCCAGCTGCTGGCGCCAGCGGCTCTCGGTAACGGCGATGTGCACGGCGGCGTGGCTCTCTCCAAGGTGGCCCGCTGCCTGCGGCAGGACGCTGCGGACCTTTGGCAGAGGCTTCTTGTATGTTCCTACAAGCAGCTAAGCCGTACTAGTGATCTTCCTTGTGCGGATCTTCAAGGTTCGCGTGTGAACTGGCATTCGGCCCCCGTATCCGCGAAACTCGACGGTTGGGTGCGGGGCGCCCGAGAGCGCCCTGCGGCCGAGCCGCATCCGCGCCCGAGGTGTACCTTTCGCCCAGCCAGAGAGCCCCATTCATGCGCTTCCTGAACGACCTCAAGCCCGCGTACGACCTCACGTACGACGACGTCTTCATGGTCCCCAGCCGCTCCGCCGTGGGCTCGCGGCAGGGGGTCGACCTGTCGTCGAACGACGGCACCGGGACGACCATCCCGCTGGTGGTGGCCAACATGACCGCGATCGCCGGGCGGCGGATGGCGGAGACGGTGGCGCGGCGCGGTGGTCTGGTGGCCATTCCGCAGGACATCCCCACCGAGGTGATCGCCGAGGTGATCGGGTGGGTCAAGCAGCGGCACCTGGTGTTCGACACGCCGGTCACGCTGGCTCCCGGGGCCACCGTGGCCGATGCGCTGGCGCTGCTGCCGAAGCGGGCGCACGGGGCGCTCGTGGTGGTCGAGGACGGCCGGCCGGTCGGCGTGGTGACCGACGGTGACTGCCAGGGGGTGGACCGGTTCACCAGCCTCTCCCAGGTGATGTCCCGCGACCTGCTGCTGCTGGACGAGGGCATCGACCCGCGCGCCGCGTTCGAGAAGCTGAACGAGGGGCACCGCAAGCTGGCGCCGGTGGTGGACGCGGCCGGGAAGCTGGTCGGCATTCTCACCCGGAAGGGCGCGCTGCGCGCCACCCTCTACACCCCGGCGGTCGACGCCGACGGCAAGCTGCGGATCGCGGCCACCGTCGGCATCAACGGTGACGTGGCCGGCAAGGCGAAGTCGCTGCTGGAGGCCGGTGCCGACGTGCTGGTGGTGGACACCGCGCACGGGCACCAGGAGACCATGATCAACGCGCTGCGTGCGGTGCGCTCGCTGGACCCGCAGGTCCCGATCGTGGCGGGCAACGTGGTCTCCGCCGTCGGTGTGCGCGACCTGGTCGAGGCGGGCGCGGACATCCTCAAGGTCGGGGTCGGCCCGGGCGCGATGTGCACCACCCGGATGATGACCGGCGTGGGCCGGCCGCAGTTCTCGGCGGTGCTGGAGTGCGCCGCCGAGGCGCGCAAGCTGGGCAAGCACGTGTGGGCCGACGGTGGCGTGCGGCACCCGCGTGACGTGGCGATGGCGCTGGCCGCCGGTGCCTCCAACGTGATGATCGGCTCCTGGTTCGCCGGGACCTACGAGTCCCCGGGCGACCTGCAGACCGCCGCGGACGGGCGCCAGTACAAGGAGAGCTTCGGCATGGCCTCGGCCCGTGCGGTGCGCAACCGCACGGCCGAGGAGTCCGGGTACGACCGGGCCCGCAAGGCGCTCTTCGAGGAGGGCATCTCCACCTCGCGGATGTTCATCGACCCGGTCCGCCCGGGCGTCGAGGACCTGATCGACTCGATCATCGCCGGTGTGCGCAGCTCCTGCACCTACGCGGGCGCCAACTCGCTGGAGGAGTTCCACGAGAAGGCGATCGTCGGCGTGCAGAGCGCCGCCGGTTATGCCGAGGGCAAGCCGCTGCACTCCAGCTGGGCGTAGCGAACAGCAGCCAGTAGGGGGGGGGGGGGGGGGGGGGGGGGGGGGGGGGGGGGGGGGGGGGGGGGGGGGGGGGGGGGGGGGGGGGG
>NZ_JBNQTI010000139.1:0-12117 GCF_050325825.1 Kitasatospora sp. LaBMicrA B282 | reverse complement strand
GGCCCCCGGTTCCGTTGCGGAACCGGGGGCCGACGCACGTGCCGGAACGGGACCTCAGCCCGCGTACCCGGCCCAGAGCTTGGAGAACTGGTACGGCGTCTGCGGGATGTTGGTGCACTTGAAGAGCGCACCGGTGCAGGCGTTGCCGTCGCGGGTGACCTCCCAGAAGGAGAGTTCGCCGAGGTGGTTCTGCTGGGCGAAGCTGAGCAGCTGCTGGGCGTCGTTCAGGCCGAACACCTCGTCGGCGTTGTCGTTCTGGCCCAGCATCGGGGTGACGCCGACCATCGCCCAGCTCTGCGTGGTGGTCAGGTTCGGCCAGACCTGGGCGATCTGGGCGCGGGTGGACTGGGCCGCCTGGATCGCGTAGGCGCCCATCTGGCCGGACGGGTTGGGGGCCTCGGTGTCGCCGAAGTCCATCGCCATCACGTTGACCGCGTCCACGTTCACCCCGGCGGCCTTGGCCGACTGCAGGACGTAGACGCCGTCGGTGGTCAGGCCGCTGGGCAGCACCGGCAGAGTCAGGGTGACCTTCAGGTCGCGGCCCTTGGCCCGCTGGGCGGCCTGGACGGCGGCGATCGCGGCGGACCGGCGGTCGATGGAGGCGTGGTCGGAGACCGCGGAGCCCTCGATGTCGAAGTCGATCCGGTCCAGCCCGTAGGTGTCGACGACCTTCTGGTACTGGGCGGTCAGGCTGGGCACGTCGGTGCAGGACTGGGCCAGTTCGGTGCCGTTGGCGCCGCCGAAGGACGGGCGGATGTCACCGCCGGTGGCCCGGAAGGCGTCGAGGTCGGCCTTGTCCCAGCCGCTCGCGGGGTCGTAGGCGTTGAACCAGCTGGCGGTGCACGGGGTGGTGCCGTTGACGATGAAGCCCAGCGAGAACTGCTTGAGCCCGGTGGTGGCGGCGATCTGCTGCAGGTTGGGCGTGGGGAAGGCGCCGAGGTCGACGAAGGGCGCGGCCACACCGGGCGTGCTGCCGCTGCCGGCCACGCCGGTCACCGCGGTGGACTGGGCCGACTCGTTGCCGGCCGCGTCGAAGGCGTCGACGGTGAAGGTGTGGCTGCTGCCGGCCAGCAGGCCGGTGACGGTGGCCGAGGTCGTCGTGGTGGTGGCGACCACGGTGCTGCCCTCGTAGACGTGGTAGCCGGACACCCCGGTGGAGTCGGTGGAGGCGTTCCAGGAGAGCGAGACGGTGTCCGGGCCGGTGCCGGAGACGGCCAGGCCGGTCGGCACGGTGGGCGGGGTGCTGCTGACCGGGACGCCGTTGCAGGGCAGGTTGTTGATCAGGCAGTTGGCGGGCGCCACCTGGGTGCCGGTGGTGCTGATGTCCATCCCGACCACCGGGGCGCTGGCGCCGGGGGCGAGCGGGGTGGCCCAGCTCGGCGAGGTGATCGTGACGTGGCTGCCGGTGCTGGTGGCGCTGCTGGTCAGGGTGCCGTTCCAGGAGCTGCTGACGCTCTCGCCGGCGGGCAGGTCGAAGCTCAGCGTCCAGGAGTTGACGGTGTTGATGGTGCTGTTGGTGACCGTGTAGTCGGCCTCGAAGCCGCTCTGCCAGCTCTGCGGCTCGGTCATGGTGGCGACCAGGCCGGTGGTGGTGGCCTGGGCGGCCACCGGGAGCGAAAGGGGCAGGACGACACCGGCCAGTAGCCCGGTGGCTATGACGGTGGGCAGGGTGACACGCCTCATGGGCGGGCCTCCTCGGCGTGGGGCGGCGCACAGGGCACGCCGGCTGGACAGTGGGGGGCGTGCCGCGGCACCCCCACATTGGTAGAGACCAATGCGGTGCGTCAAGAGCGGTGTGGAGAACCGGGGGTGATTTAAGGTCAGCTGAAGGTCGGGCCGTGCCGGACCCTCGCGGTCTCCGACCGGAACCCTTGCCGACCTGCCCGTTTCCGCGCCCCGGACCCTCGCGGTCGATGGTGGTGCCCCTTGCCACCACCCTTGCGCCGCCCTGCCCGGTTCAGACCCCCGCGTGTCGCCCGCCCGTCGCCCGCCCGGGTCAGGCCCCGACGGGGGTGAGCAGGGCGCGGCTGACCCTGGCGACCGAGGCGTCCAGCGCGGCGACCACCGCCCGGTAGGCGAGCGGCTCCGCCCGCAGACCGCGCAGCGCCAGCACGGTGGCCCAGGCGGCCTGCCGGGCCCGGTCGATGCTCCACACCCCGAGCACGTGCAGCAGCGGTTCGGCGACCCGCAGCGGGGGCGGCTCGGGCAGCAGCTCCTCCCGGACCTGCGCCTCCACCCGGGCCAGCAGGTCGTTGATCCGCTGGTAGTCGCCCTCGAAGGAGAGCGGATCGCGCCCGAGCCGGGCGGCGGTGTCCAGCACGGCCAGCGGGAGGTCGTGCTCGATGTGCGTGTTCATCCCCGACAGGGCGTCCTGCAACGGGTGCACGCCGGGGTGCCGGCGCAGCTCGAAGAGCGGGCGCCAGCAGAGCGCCGGGGGTCGACCGGCGGCGTCCGCGTCGACCGCGGCGAGGTAGCGGCCGGCGAAGAGCGCGTCGAGCACGGCGAGTGCGGCCGGATCGGCGAAGTACCCGGTGCCGAGCTCGGCGGCGATCAGCTCGGTGACGGTCAGGTACATCCGGTGGAAGACGCCCACGCCGTCGCCCGGTGGGAAGCCCGGCGCGAGCGTACGCATCCGCGCCAGCAGCTGATCGACCGTCAGGACGGCACCGGGCGCCGCCTGGCCGGCAGGCGAGGCGGGCGAGGCGGGCGCGGCGGGACGGGGCAGGGCGCCGCTCGGGACGCCCACGGCGGGCTCGACGGACTCGACCACGGGATCACCTCCGGTTCCGGGGTGCGGGTGACCAGCCTGGCAAATCGTTCGGCCGTCCGATATCGACCGAACGGGTGATCTAGTGTCGCCGGGTCACATGATGGGATGTCAGTCCGCGGGGTCGGTCAGAGCGCCCCGGCGTCCAACGCCGTCCACACCGACGGGTAGAGCGGCCGCCACCCCAGCTCGGCCCGGATCCGCGCGGTGCCCGCCTGCCCGCTCCACGGGTCCCCGGCGTCCGACGCCTCGGTCGACTGCACGAGGCCGAGCAGTTCGCGGATCTGGTACGCGGTGACCGGCGCGTCGTCGGCCACGTTGTAGGTCCGCCCGGCCGCGGCGGGCGTGGACAGCGCCCGCCGGACCGCCTGGGCGATGTCCGCGTGGTGCACCATCGGGAGCCGCCGGTGGGCCGCCCAGTCGGCCAGCCGGGGCGCGAAGTCCCGGAGGTGGCTGTCGCCCTCCCCGTAGACGAAGGCCAGGCGCAGCACGGTCAGCTCCAACTCACCGGCCCGCACCGCGGACAGCTCCCGCAGGCCGTGCTCGGCCGCGGCCTTGGTGGCCGGGTAGGGGCCGAAGGCCTCGCTCGGAGCGGCCGGATCGCTCTCCTCGGCCGGCCGGCCGAGCCCGTCGGGGTAGACCAGATTGGTGCTGAGCTGCACGAACCGGCGCGCGCCCGCCGCGGCGGCCTGCTCGCCGAGGGCCACGGCCGCGTCCCGGTTGACCGCGGTCATCTCCGCCGCCGGCACCCCGCGGAACGCCGCAGCCGAGTTGATCACGGTGTCGACCCCGGCCACCGCGCGCGCCCGGTCCTCGGGGTTGCGCAGGTCCCCGGTCAGCACCTCGACGCCGGCGCGGGCCGCGTCGGCGAGTGCTGCCGCGTCCCGCACCAGGACCCGCACCGCCCCACCGTCCGCCCACTGCACCAGTCGCGGCAGCAGCCGCCGGCCGACCTGTCCCGTCGCACCGGTCAGCAGGATGTTCGTCATCGGGCTCTCCTCCGCTCGCCCCGGCCGGATCCGCCGGGCTCGCCGACCACTCTGCTGCCGGTGGCGGCCGCCCGGGAGAGACCCGTCGAGCAGCGGACCGGCCAACCAGGGACTGGCAGTCCCTGGATCCGGTCGGCCCGGCCGTCCATCCTGGAGGCATGATCAACCGACCGGAACTCGCCGACTTCCTCAGCCGCAGCCGGGCCCGGCTCACCCCCACCGACGTCGGGCTGCCGCCGGGCGCCCGGCGGCGCACCCCGGGGCTGCGCCGCGAGGAGGTGGCCAACCTGGCCGGACTGTCGGTCGACTACTACGCCAGGCTCGAACAGGCCCGCGGCCCGCAGCCCTCGCCCGCGCTGCTCGCCGCGCTGGCCCGTGCGCTGAGGCTGACCGAGGACGAGCGCGACCACCTCTTCCACCTGGCCGGCCACGAACCGCCGCGCGGCGCCCGCCGGCTGACCCACGTGCGCCCCGGCCTGCAGCTGATCCTGGACCGGCTGTACGACACCCCCGCCCAGGTCATCTCCGAACTCGGCGACGTCCTGGCGCAGAACGCGATGGCCGCCGCCCTGTCCGGCGACGTCGAGGCGCTGCCGCCCCGCGAACGCAACCTGATCTGGCGCTGGTACGCCGTTCCCGCCTGCCGCTCGCTCTTCCCGGCCGCCGACCACGAGCACCTCGGCCGCTCGCACGTCGCCCAGCTGCGCGCGCTGCACGCGGCCAGGCCGACCGACCCGGAGGTGCGCGAGCTGGTCGAGCGGCTGCAGGAGTGCAGCGCGGAGTTCCGCGAGGTGTGGGCGCGGCACGACGTCGCGGTGCGCCGGGCGGACCGGAAGACCTTCCTGCACCCGGAGGTCGGCGCGATCGAGCTGGACTGCGAGGTGCTGGCCGGGGCGGGGGAGGGGCAGGTGCTGGTGGTGCTCACCGCCCGCCCGGGCACCGAGTCGGCGGGGCGCCTGGAGCTGCTGCGGGTGATCGGACGGCAGCGGATGACGGAGCCGGCGGTGCGGGCGGAGCCGGGGACGGCCGGGTGAGCAGCAGGTGAGCGCCGGGTGAGCGCCGACGGGCGCCCGGTGATCACCGGCTGCTCAGCCGAACTCCCAGGGTGCGCGCGGCAGGACGCAGCCGTCGCGCTCCAGGGCCGGGGCGAACCGCGGGTCATCCGCCACCTCGCCGACCGTCGCGGCCCGGCCGTGGTTGACCGCGCGTCCACCGCCCTGCCGCCCCGGGGCACCGCTGCTGCTGCCGCTGTTGTGGCCGCCGGCACCGCGGCCGAGCGGTGTGGGTGGTGTGGGCAGTGCTGGTGAGGCGAAGTCCAGCAGGGTCACGGCGGCCGACCAGAGCGAGGACTCGACCCGCTGGCCGAAGCCGGTGACGGCCCGGGCCAGCAGGCCGGCGAGCACCGCCTCGGCGCTGATCAGGCCGCAGAACACCTCGGCGACGGTGAGCAGCGAGGGGGTGGGCGGCAAGCCGGGCGGGGTGACCAGCGCGGCCAGACCGCTGTGCGCCTGGACCAGGCCGTCGCTGCCGAACGGCGCTGCGAGACCGAAGAGTTCACCCCAGCCGGAGGCCCAGGCGTGCACCAGGCCGGGGCGGTCGGCGAGCAGTGGGCCGGCGCCCAGACCGAGCTCGGCGGCCCGGCCCGGGGGCAGGTCGTGCAGGAAGACGTCGGCGGTGCCGACCAGTTCGCGGATCCGCCGGTGGCCGGCGGTCGAGCGCGGGTCGGCCTCGACTGCCTGCTTGCCGCGGTTCACCGTGCGGAACCGCGCCGACACCCCACCCACCAGGGGCGGCACCGCGCGGGCTCGGTCGCCGCCGAGCGGTTCGAGCCGGAACACCTCGGCGCCCAGCAGCCCGAGCAGGTGACCGGCCAGCTGACCCCGGACCCGCTCGGTCAGCTCGACCACCCGCACCCCGGTCAGCGGCAGCGCGGGCGTTGGTGGGCGGCCTGGCGTGCGGGTGGTGGACGTCGCCCCGCGCGCCGGACCGGCCTGGCCCGGGACGACCTGGCCGGGACCGACCTGGCCCGGACCGACCTGGCCCGGGATGAACGGAACCTGGTACGCCGACTGTCGGGTGCCGGCCTGCGCGATCCGCCAGGGCGGTGCCGGGTAGCCGCGCGGCCCGGCGGCCCGCAGCGGGACGATCGACACCCCGGCGGCCGCGGCGGTGATGGTCAGCTCCTGGTAGGGCACGGCCGCCGTGGCGGTGGCCAGTTCGGCGGGCAGTGGGCAGCGGGCGGTGGCGGAGCGCAGCCGGAAGGCCGGCCAGCCGCGATCGATCACCGGGCCGGGGACGTCGAGCCCGCTCCAGAACGCCAGCCACTGGTCGGCCGTGCGCGCCTCGATCTCGAACCGGACCCCGTCCCGGCTGGTGAACGGTGGTGCGGCGGCGGTGGGTTCGGTGGCTTCGGTGGGCTCCGGGGGATCGGTGGGTTCGGGGGACGTGGTGGGGCCGGTGGGTCCGGCCGGGGTGTCGGCGGTGGCCGCCGCCAGGTGCCGGCCGACCGTCAACAGCGCGGCCTGCGCCACCGACGTCCGCACCGTGCGCACCGGTGAACCGTGCAGCGCGGCGAACCGGGCGGCCAGCAGACCCTGCACGGCTAACACCCCGGCCACCGCGCCCGCGTAGTCGATGCCGAGCGGCTGCGGCCCGCCGTACCGCCGGCCGTGCACCTCGGCGATCCCGCAGGCCGCCTGCACCTCGGCCTCGCTGCGCAGCGGGAGCGCGACCGGACCGGCCCAGTCGATCGTGCAACCGATGCTGCCGAGGGCCAACTGCCCGACCTGGTCACAGTCCGGAGTCCCGGGCGGCCCCAGCTGGCAGCCCAACGACCAGAGTTGACGGACCGCCAACCGCACCGCCGGACCTTCGCCGGTCGCGACCAACCGCACCCCGGCGAGCGGACCGGTGGCCCCGACGGCACTGCCCGGCTGGCGGAGTAGCGGCCGGTTGGTGGAGATCCGTGGCATCGGCCCTCATCGGTCCTGGTGGCGTCGGTGATGCCAGCAGGGCTGGAGGTGCCGGCGGGGTTTGGCAGTGGTGCAGGGATGGGAGCGCGAGCCTGATGCGCACTCTGTGACGAAGCTATCACGAGAAGTGACGGCCATTCGCCGCGCTGTCACCCTCTGGGGTGCGTCAACGGATGACAGATAACAGATTTCAGATTCTGTTATCTGTCATCCGCCATCTGCCGCCTGGTCACTGTCACCTGCCATCCGCCCGCTGCCACGCCGCCGCCGCGCCCCCGCTCCCGGCTGCCCCGCCCGGTTACGGGTGCCGGGGCGCTGCCGACCGTGCTCGCCCAGGCCGTGGCCGTCCCGGTGGCCGTCGGTTGGCTGGCCGGTCGGGACCGCCGCCTCGCCCACCGCGACCGTCAACTGGCCGAGCTCGCCCGGCAACTGGCCGCCGCACGGCAGAGCGGCGCGGAGCACGCGGTGACCGCGGTCCGGCTGCCGGTCGCCCGCGAGGTGCACGACGTGGTCGTCCACCAGCTCGCGGTCCTGTCGGTGCAGGCGGGGCTGGCCGACTACGTCTTCGACCGGGACCCGCACACCGCCCGCGGGGCGCTGCGCACCGTCGCCCGGACCAGCCGGGAAACCCTGGACGAGGTGCGCGCACTGCTCCGGCTCCTGCGCCCGCCGGCCGGGCCACTGCCCGAGCCGCCCGGTGAGGCGCTGCAGCCGCCGCCCGGGCTGGCCGGGCTCGGCGAGCTGGTGGAGCAACTGGCGGCGGCCGGCCTGCGCACCGAGGTCCGGGTGACGGGGGGAGCGGCGGCCGCTGCCCGTGGGCGTCGACCTGTCCGCCTACCGGATCGTCCAGGAGGCGCTGGCCAACGTGCACCGGCACGGCGGCGGCGCCGCGGCGGTGCTCGCCGTGCACTACGAGCCGGACCGGCTCTCCGTCACCGTCACCATCCTCGGCGCCGGCCCGACCCGACCGCAGGAGCCGCACACCCAAGGCCTCGGGCTGATCGGCATCCGCGAACGGGTCGCCCTCCACGGCGGCGAGCTGCACACGGGCCCGCTCCCGGCCGGCGGCTTCAAGGTCCGCTTCCGCCTGCCGCTCGCCCCACCCCGGGACTGACCTCCACCGCCGACGCGTCCACTCCCGATCGCTCGCGTCGACCCGCCGGACTATGGTCAGTCCTATGGGAGAGCGACAGGTCGCGCCCACCGCGCCGCAGCTGGTCCTGGAGACCGCCGGCGACTCGCAGCTCCTCAGCCCGAGCCGCTCCTACCGGGTCGGCCGGGACCCGGTCAGCGAGATCCCGCTCAGCGATCCCCGGGTCTCCTGGCACCACGCCGTCCTGCACGCCGACGGCACCCACTGGATCCTGGACGACCTGCACAGCACCAACGGCACCTACGTGGCCGGCCGGCGGATCGGCCACCTCGACATCAGCACCGGCGGCGTGGTCCGCTTCGGCAGTCCGGGCGACGGCCCGCGGGTGGCACTCTCCCCAGCCCCGCGCCCGGTCGCCCCCGCACCCGCCCCGGCGCCCGCCGTCCCGCGCCCCAGCGCGCTCACCGCGATCACCGGCTCCTACCGTCCGCCCACCAGCGTGCACCCGCTGCGCGCCGCCACCGTGCGGATCGGCCGCGCCCTCGACAACGACCTGGTGGTGCCCGACCTGGAGGTCTCCCGCCGGCACGCCGAACTGAGCCCGCTCCCCGACGGCCGGTTCGAGCTCGTCGACCTGGGCAGCCACAACGGCACCTTCCTGAACGGGCAACCGGTGGGCCGGGCGGTGCTCGGCCCGAGCGACCTGGTGGGCATCGGGCACTCGGTGTTCTGCCTGGTCGACGGCGAGCTGCAGGAGTTCGTCGACACCGGCGAGGTCAGCCTGGCGGTGCAGGACCTGTGGGTGCGCACCGGCGACGGCCGCACCCTGCTGGACGGCATCAGCTTTCCGGTCGGGGAGCGCTGCCTGCTCGCGGTGGCGGGGCCGAGCGGGTCCGGCAAGTCCACCCTGCTCGGCGCGCTGACCGGCCTGCGGCCGGCCGACCAGGGGACCGTCCGCTACGACGGCCGCGACCTCTACCGGGACTACGCCGAGTTGCGCCACCGGATCGGCCTGGTCCCGCAGGACGACATCCTGCACACCCAGCTCACCGTCCGCCGCGCCCTCGGCTACGCCGCCGAGCTGCGCTTCCCGGGCGACACCGCGCCGGGCGAGCGGGCCGGGCGGGTCGCCGAGGTGCTGGCCGAACTCGGCCTGGAGCAGCGCGCCGACCTGGTGATCTCCAGCCTCTCCGGCGGTCAGCGCAAGCGGGTCAGCGTGGCCCTCGAACTGCTCACCAAGCCCTCGCTGCTCTTCCTGGACGAGCCCACCTCCGGCCTGGACCCGGGCATGGACCGCTCGGTGATGCACATGCTGCGCGCGCTCGCCGACGACGGCCGCACCGTCATCGTGGTCACCCACAGCGTGCTCAGCCTGGACCTGTGCGACCGGCTGCTGCTGCTCGCCCCGGGCGGCCGCACCGCGTACTTCGGCCCGCCCGGCGAGACCCTGGGCTACCTGGGGTTCGACCAGTGGCCGGACGCCTTCGAGGCGTTCGAGGCCGACCCCGACCGCGACTGGGCCGGCCAGTACCGCGCCTCCCCGCTCTGCCGCCGCTATCTGCACCAAGCCCAGGACCAGCGCCAAGCCCAAGCCCAGCACCAAGACCAAGCCCAGCACAAAGCCCAAGCCCGCACCCCGGCACCGCCCCCGCACCGCCCGCCCGCTCCGCAGCGCTGGCACCGCCAACTCGGCACCCTGGTCCGCCGCTACGCCACCGCGCTGGCCGCCGACCGGACCTTCCTGGCGATCATGATCGCGCTGCCCTTCGTGATGGGCGCGATGACCCACGCGCTGGCCGGCAGCGCCCTCACCCAGAACAGCGCGCTCAACGCGCTGCTGCTGCTCTGCGTCGGCGGGGTGCTCACCGGCGCGGCCAACGCGGTGCGCGAACTGGTCAAGGAGCGGGCGATCTACCAGCGCGAGCGGGCGGTCGGGCTGTCCCGCTCGGCCTACCTCTGCTCCAAGGTGGTGGTGCTCGGCACGGTCACGGTGGTCCAGGCGGTGGTGCTCACCATGGT
This sequence comes from Kitasatospora sp. LaBMicrA B282, assembly GCF_050325825.1. NCBI lineage: Bacteria > Bacillati > Actinomycetota > Actinomycetes > Kitasatosporales > Streptomycetaceae > Kitasatospora > Kitasatospora sp. LaBMicrA B282. The sequence goes on along the minus strand of NZ_JBNQTI010000139.1, from coordinate 2,277 downwards.
CGGCCTGGCCGGGGTCCGGCTGCGGCCGCGGGGCGCCGGCGGCGGGGTGCTGCTGCCGTCGCTGCTCGAACTCACGCTGGCGGTGGCGCTGCTCTCGTTCACCGCGATGATGCTCGGCCTGCTCGTCTCCGCCCTGGTCCGCAAGGAGGAGGTGACCATGCCGCTGCTGGTGCTGCTGGCCATCGTGCAGGTGGTCTTCTGCGGCGCGCTGCTGCGCCTGCACGGCGTGCCGGGGCTCGAGCAGTTGTCCTGGCTGGTGCCCTCCCGCTGGGCGCTGGCCGCCATGGCCGCCACCGTCGACCTGCGCACCCTGGTGCCGGGCACGCTGACCGCCGACCCGCTGTTCCGGCACACGGCCGGGGCCTGGGCGCTGGACCTGGGGATGCTGCTGGTGCTCAGCCTGCTCTACGGGCTGCTGGTGGCCCGGCTGCTGCGCCGGCACGAGCCGACGGTGATGCGGCGGTGAGGCGGCGGTGACCGCCGACCCGGTGGCCGCGCCCGCCGCCGGTCCGCCGTTCGAGCCGACCCACGTGGTGCCGCCCGGTGGCCTGCCCAGCTGGGCCGCGCCGGACCCGGCCCGCCCCGCCGCCCGGCTGGACCCGCTGCTGCCGGTGCGGCTCACCGAGACCCGTGGTGACTGGGCCCGGGTGGTCTGCGCCAACGGCTGGACCACCTGGCTGGACGGCCGGCTGCTGGTCAGCCTGCCGCACCCGCCGGGCGGTGCCGCGCTGCGCGCCGGTGAGGACCCGCGCCCGCTGCTGGCCCGGTTGGAGCGGGCGCTGGGCGACTACCGGGCCCTGGTGGACGAGGCGGCGGCCGGCCGGCTCACCGTGACGGAGTTCCGGGAGCGGGCCGCCGGGCTGCGGATCGGCGCGGTGGTCGACGGCACCGACGCCTGGCTGCTCGACCCCGTCGAGCAGCGCTGGTACTACTGCGACGGCACCCGGCTGCGCGGTTACGCCGCCGCCCCGCCGCAGGACGGGTGACGGGACGCCGCGATGTCCACCGTCCCCGGCGACCTGGTCGGCCGACAGCTCGCCGGCTACCGGCTGGAGCGCGAGGTCGGGCGCGGCGGTATGGCGGTGGTCTACCGCGCGGCGGACCTGCGGCTCGGGCGGACCGTCGCGGTCAAGGTGCTGGCCCCCGAACTCGCGCGGAACGAGGTGTTCCGCAAGCGCTTCGAGCACGAGTCGCGGATCGCCGCCTCGATCGACCACCCGCACATCGTGCCGGTCTTCGCGGCCGGCGAGGCCGACGGCGTGCTCTTCATCGCGATGCGCTACGTCCGCGGCCGGGACCTGCGGGCCCTGCTGGACCGGGAGGGCCCGCTGCCGGTGGCCCGGGCGGTGCGGCTGTTCGCCCAGGTGGCCTCCGCGCTCGACGCCGCGCACGCCCACGACCTGGTGCACCGCGACGTCAAACCGGGCAACATCCTGGTCGCCGAGGGCACCGACAGCGACCACCCCGAGCACCTCTACCTGACCGATTTCGGCCTGACCAAGAAGTCGCTCTCGCTCACCGGGTTCACCACGGTCGGCAAGTTCGTCGGCACCCTGGACTACGTCGCCCCCGAGCAGATCGAGGGCAAGCCGGTGGACGGGCGGTGCGACGTCTACGGGCTGGGCTGCGTGGTGTACGAGGCGCTGACCGGCCACCCGCCGTTCCGCCGGGAGGACGACATGGCGCTGCTCTGGGCGCAACTGCACGAACCGGCGCCGCCGGCCGGGATCGGCCCGCAGGTGGACGCGGTACTGGCGCGGGCGCTGGCCAAGCAGCCGGAGCAGCGCTGGGCGGACTGCGCCGAGTTCGTGCGGGCGCTGCGCCGGGCGGGGGAGGGGGACGCGGCGGGCGCGGTGGAGGTGGGGCCGGTGCGGCGGCCGCCCGGGTGGGCGGCGGCGGTGTTCCGGGAGGCGTGAGGGGCCGGGCGGGGGTCGGTGCGGGGTGCGCCGTTCACCGCAGCAGCGGTTGCGGGGGGTGCGGCGGGCGCGCAGAGAATGGCCCGTGAGCAGTGCTGAGAACCCGCCAGACCGACCGACCGAGCCGGCCGCCGGTGGGTCCGGCGCGCCGTCGGGGCCGCCCTCGGCGGAGCCGTCCGGACCGCCCTCGGGGCCGCTGGCCCAGGGGTCGGGTGCCGCCGGATCGGGCGCCTCGGGTTCCGGCGCCGCCGGGTCGGGTGCTGCGGAGTCGGGTGGCGCGGGGTCGGGTGCCGCCGGGCCGCCGACGGTGCCGGCCGGCGGCCCGGACGAGGGGCCGCCCAGCAGCCCACCGTCCGGCCCG
>NZ_JBNQTI010000138.1:12063-25519 GCF_050325825.1 Kitasatospora sp. LaBMicrA B282 | reverse complement strand
CGCTCGGCGCGGCGGCGCTGCCGGCGGCGGCGGCGCTCGGGGTGCCGCTGGCGTCGGCCAGCAGGCCCTCGGAGAGCGCGCGGCCGGCCTTGCTGGCACTGGCGCTCGCGCTCGGGGCGGTGCTGCCGCTCGCGGCGGCGGACGGGGAGCCACTGGCGGCGGAGGGCGAGCCGGAGGCGGGGGCGCTCGGGCTGCTGCTACCGGAGGCGGCGGCGGACGGGCTGCTCGACGGGGTCGGCGTCACCGCACCGCTGGGCGCCACCGCGAGCACCGGGCGGAAGTACAGCTGGGCGGTGGTACCGACCTGCTGCGCCGCCTGCTGGCTGTTGGTGCCCTTGGGGATGTCGACGATGATGTTGTCGTTGCCCTGGGTCTGCACCTCGGCCTCGGAGACACCGAACGCGTTGACGCGCTTCTGGATGATCCCGACCGCGATGTTCATGTTGGCCTGGTTGACCGCGGCCTTGTCCTTCGAGGTGGCCGTCAGCGTGATCTCAGTCCCACCCGCGAGATCGATCCCGAGGCGAGGCGTCCTGTGGCCCGTCCCGAACATGAGGCCGACCAGGCCGACGGTCACCGCCAGGATCAGGGCCAACGCCCGTCCCGGATAACCGTCGCGAGGCCGCGACTTGGGTGTTGCCACCTTGCTCGTTTCTCCCTGTCCCATGCCGCCGGCTCAGCGTTGCCGGCCCGCACGAGGGCAGGCGGCAACGCGAGCTGCGGACAACCGTGAAGTGGTGCAGACCGTCGTCGTGCTGACTGGCTCTGCGGGTCCTACTTGGCTGCGGGCTTGCCGTCCGCCTTGTCGAGGCTGACGCTCTCGTCCTCGACGAGCTCCTCCTCGGCCGCCTCCAGGTCGAGGTCCTCGGCGTCCAGCTCGCTCGCCTCGTCCTCGGCCGGCCGGCCGTTGATGATCTCGTCGTACTCCTGCGGGTCGATCACCGCGGCGATCGCGCTCTTCGCGAAGTGGGTGACCACGCCGGGCGCGATCTCCAGCTCCACGGAGCTGTCGTTGACCGCCTTCACCTGGCCGTAGAGGCCGCCGATGGTGCGCACCGGCGAACCGGGGGCCATGGCCGACTGCATCTCCTGAGCCTGAGCCTGTCGCTTCTTCTGCGACCGGAACATCAGGAAGATCGCGGCGATCGGGAGGAGGAGAATGATGAGATTCAGCACAGCGGAAAGTCCTTACGGGCCACCCGATCGGATGGCCAGTGGCGATGGTCGGCCCGCCAGGGAAGACGGGGCGGTCCGGCGAAGTCTAGGAGACCCGCTCTGATCGGACAACGCCAAGCATCGCATCCCTGCGCCAAAGGTGGCGAGTCCCCGACACGGTCAGTCCTCGGCGGGTTGTTCCCGCCCCGGCTCCGCTCCCGGTCCGGCCCCGGGTTCCCCCGCGGATCCGGCGGCGAAGAAGTGCTGCTGCCCGGGGAGCACGCCGCGCCCGCCGCCCGCCGGCACCGGCGGGGTCAGCCCGAGGTGCTGCCAGGCCGCCGCGGTGGCGATCCGGCCGCGCGGGGTGCGGGCCAGCAGGCCCTCCCGGACCAGGAACGGCTCGGCCACCTCCTCGACCGTCTCGGACTCCTCCCCCACCGCGACCGCCAGCGTGGACAGGCCCACCGGGCCGCCGCCGAACAGCCGCAGCAGCGCGTCCAGCACCGCCCGGTCCAACCGGTCCAGACCACGCGCGTCCACCTCGTAGACCTGCAGCGCGGTGGCGGCGATCGCCTGGGTGATCCGGCCGTCGTGCTCCACCTGGGCGTAGTCGCGCACCCGGCGCAGCAGCCGGTTGGCGATGCGCGGGGTGCCGCGCGAGCGCCCGGCGATCTCGGCTGCGCCGGCCGGGTCGATCTCCACGTCCAGCAGCGCGGCCGACCGGCGGACCACCCGTTCGAGTTCGGCGGGCGCGTAGAACTCCATGTGCCCGGTGAAGCCGAAGCGGTCGCGCAGCGGCGGCGGCAGCAGACCGGCCCGGGTGGTGGCGCCGACCAGGGTGAAGGGCGGCAGCTCCAGCGGGATCGCGGTGGCGCCGGGCCCCTTGCCGACGATCACGTCGACCCGGAAGTCCTCCATCGCCATGTAGAGCATCTCCTCGGCGGGCCGCGACATCCGGTGGATCTCGTCGAGGAAGAGCACCTCGCCCTCGGTCAGCGAGGAGAGGATCGCGGCCAGGTCGCCGGCGTGCTGGATCGCCGGGCCGGAGGTGATCCGGATGGGCGCGTTCAGCTCGGCCGCGATGATCATCGACAGGGTGGTCTTGCCCAGCCCGGGCGGACCGCTGAGCAGCACGTGGTCGGGGGCGGTGCCGCGCTTGCGGGCGGCCCGCAGCACCAGCGACAGCTGCTCGCGCACCCGCTCCTGGCCGATGAACTCGTCCAGCTGCTTCGGGCGCAGCGCCGCCTCCACCGCCTGGTCCGCCTCGTCGGCGGCGGCCGCGACCAGCCGGTCAGCGGGGTCGGAGTCGTACGGGCTCATCTGGACTGGCTCCAAGTCGACAAGTTGACGAATGGTCAGGTTGACGGGTGGTCGGCGGCGCGGACGGCTAGCGGGTGCGGTTCAGCGAGCGCAGCGCCGCCTTGAGCAGCGCGCCGACATCGGTGACCGACTGCGCCTCGGCCTCCGGGGTGACCGCGACCACCGCCTCCTCGGCCTCGCGCGGCGCGTAGCCGAGACCGACCAGCGCGGCGTGCAACTGCTCGCTCCACGGCGCGGGTCGGGCGGCGACCGGCAGCTGCGCCGGCACGATGCCGGTCGGCGCGCCGAGCTTGTTCTTGTACTCCAGCAGCAACTTGGCCGCCTTGGCCTTGCCGATCCCGGGCACCTTGACCAGCGCCTTCTCGTCCCCGGTGGCCACCGCCTGGCGCAGCGCCTCCGGGCTGTGCACCGCGAGCATCGCCTGCGCCACCCGCGGCCCGACGCCGGGCGCGGCCTGCAGCACCTCGAAGGTGGCCCGCTCGTCCTCGTCCGCGAAGCCGTAGAGGGTGAGCGAGTCCTCCCGCACCACCAGCGAGGTCGCCAGCCGGGCCGGCTCCCCCAGCCGCAGCGCGGCCAGCGTGCCGGGCGTGCACTGCACGGCCATGCCGACGCCGCCGACCTCGACGACGGCGGTGGTCGGACCGAGCGCGGCCACCGGGCCCTGGACGAAGGCGATCACGGGCGGTACTCCTTGCGGGACGGACGGGCGGTGCCGGGCGGCGCGGTGCGGGCGGCCGGGGCGGTACGGGTGGCGGACGGGGTGCTGCGGGCCAGCGCCGCGGCCAGCTTGTCACCGGCGCTGCCACGCCAGATGTGACAGATCGCCAGCGCCAGCGCGTCGGCGGCATCGGCCGGCTTGGGCGGCTCGGCCAGCCGCAGCAGCCTGGTCACCATCGCGGTGACCTGCGCCTTGTCGGCCCGACCGGAGCCGGTGACGGCCGCCTTGACCTCGCTCGGAGTGTGCAGCACCACCGGCAGGCCGCGCCGGGTGGCGCAGAGCATGGCCACCGCACTGGCCTGGGCGGTGCCCATCACGGTGCTGACGTTGTGCTGCGCGAAGACCCGCTCGATCGCCACGATGTCCGGACGGTGCTCGTCCAGCCAGCGCTCCAGGCCGTCCTCGATCGCCAGCAGCCGGCGCGGGACCTCCTCCTCCGCCGGGGTGCGCACCACCCCGACCCCGAGCATGCGCAGCGGCCGGCCCGGCGCACCGTCGACCACGCCGACGCCGCACCTGGTCAGCCCCGGGTCCACGCCCAGTACCCGCACGCTCCCACCCTTCGTCCCACTGCCGGCTCAGACAGACCCTAGTACCCACCCCCGACAGCAGCCCCGCCGACACCGGCCCACCCCCGACAGCGGTCCGGCAACGACACCGGCCCGGCGGTCCGCGGGGACCACCGGGCCGGCAGTGCTGTCACGCCTGCGGCGCGCTCACGCTCACTCGGCGTCGAGCTGCGCACCCACCTCGTCGGAGATGTCGAAGTTGGCGAAGACGTTCTGCACGTCGTCGCTGTCCTCCAGGGCGTCGACCAGCTTGAGGATCTTGCGGGCGCCGTCCACGTCCAGCTCGACCTGCATGCTGGGCACGAAGTTGGCCTCGGCCGAGTCGTAGTCGAGCCCGGCCTCCACCAGCGCGGTGCGGACCGCGACCATGTCGGTGGCCTCGGAGAGCACCTCCAGCGAGTCGCCGAGGTCGTTGACCTCCTCGACGTCCAGCCCGGCCTCCAGCACGACCTCCAGGACCTTGTCCTCGTCGACCCCGTCGCTCTTCGGGACGATCACCACGCCCTTGCGGTTGAAGAGGTAGGAGACCGAACCCGGGTCGGCCATCGAGCCGCCGTTGCGGGTCATCGCCACGCGCACGTCGGAGGCGGCGCGGTTGCGGTTGTCGGTGAGGCACTCGATCAGCACGGCGACGCCGTTCGGGCCGTAGCCCTCGTACATGATGGTCTGGTAGTCGGCGCCGCCGGCCTCCAGACCGCCACCGCGCTTGACGGCGCGGTTGATGTTGTCGATCGGGACCGAGCTCTTCTTGGCCTTCTGGATGGCGTCGTAGAGCGTCGGGTTGCCGGCCGGGTCGGGACCGCCGGTCTTCGCCGCCACCTCGATGTTCTTGATCATCTTGGCGAAGAGCTTGCCGCGCTTGGCGTCGATCACGGCCTTCTTGTGCTTGGTGGTAGCCCACTTAGAGTGGCCGGACATCACCAGCTCCTTTACGTCGCCAAAGGGAATTGAAACAACGGAGATCTTACCGGTGTCCGGCTGGGACACCTGGCACCGGTCAGGCGCCGGAAACTTCGCGCGCCTGCTCGACCATCCGCACGAACAGCTCGTGCACCCGGTGGTCACCGGTGAGCTCCGGGTGGAAGGAGGTGGCCAGCAGGTTCCCCTGTCGCACCGCCACGATCCGGCTCTCCGCCCCGTCGGCGGCCGGCAGCTCGGCCAGCACCTCGACGCCGGCGCCCACCGACTCGACCCACGGGGCCCGGATGAAGACGCCGTGCACCGGCGAGCCCTCGAAGCCCTTGAACGCGACGGCCGACTCGAAGGACTCGTTCTGCCGACCGAAGGCGTTGCGGCGGACCGTCATGTCTATGCCGCCGATGGTCTGCTGGTCGTCCCGACCGTCCAGGATCTTGTCGGCGAGCATGATCATGCCGGCGCAGGAGCCGTAGACCGGCATCCCGGCGGCCACCCGCTCGCGCAGCGGCGCCATCAGCCCGAAGGCCAGCGCCAGGTTGGACATGGTGGTGGACTCGCCGCCGGGGATCACCAGGGCGTCCACCTCGGCCAGTTCCTCGGCCCGGCGCACCGGGCGGGCCAGGGCGTCGGCCTCGGCGAGGGCGATCTGGTGCTCGCGGACGTCACCCTGCAGGGCGAGGACGCCGATCACGGGGGCGCTGGTGGGCACTGATTTCTACCTTTACCTAGAAGAAGCTGGCCGCCGGGGGGCGGAAGCAGGGCGGCCCGCCGCGCCTGGACTGCGCGCGGCGGGCCGACGGAGCGCGGAGGACCGGGACTACCAGCCGCGGTTGGCGTAGCGCTCGGTCTCGGGCAGGGTGTCGCAGTTGATGCCGACCATGGCCTCGCCGAGGCCGCGGGAGACGTCCGCGATCACCTTCGGGTCGTCGAAGAAGGTGGTGGCCTTCACCACGGCGGCGGCACGCTTGGCCGGGTCGCCCGACTTGAAGATGCCGGAGCCGACGAACACGCCCTCGGCGCCCAGCTGCATCATCAGCGCGGCGTCGGCCGGGGTGGCCACGCCACCGGCGGAGAACAGCACGACCGGGAGCTTGCCCAGCTGCGCGACCTCCTTGACCAGCTCGTAGGGGGCCTGCAGGTTCTTGGCCGCGACGTAGAGCTCGTTCTCGTCCAGGGTGGTCAGGCGGCGGATGTCGGCGTTGATCTGGCGCATGTGGCGCACCGCCTCGACCACGTTGCCGGTGCCGGCCTCGCCCTTGGAGCGGATCATGGCCGCACCCTCGGCGATCCGGCGCAGCGCCTCACCGAGGTTGGTGGCACCGCAGACGAAGGGGGTGGTGAACGCCCACTTGTCCGAGTGGTTGACCTCGTCGGCCGGGGTGAGCACCTCGGACTCGTCGATGTAGTCGACACCGAGCGCCTGGAGCACCTGGGCCTCGACGAAGTGACCGATCCGGGACTTCGCCATGACCGGGATCGAGACCGCGTTGATGATGCCCTCGATCATGTCCGGGTCGGACATCCGGGCCACCCCGCCGTCCTTGCGGATGTCGGCGGGGACGCGCTCGAGCGCCATGACGGCGACCGCACCCGCATCCTCGGCGATCTTGGCCTGCTCGGCGTTGACCACGTCCATGATCACACCGCCCTTGAGCTGCTCGGCCATGCCGCGCTTGACCCGGGCGGTACCGATCTGCGGCTGGTCGGCGGAAGCGGGAGTGCTGGTGGACACGTGAGACCTCACTCGAAGACGAACCGGTGTGCTATCGCCCTATGGTAGGCCGTTCGGGTACCGGATCGATTCGCCACCAAGTCCAGCCGCGGGAAATCTCTCCGCCAAACAGGCCGTAACCAGCAGGCACGGACTCCGGTACCGTACCCGGCCGGCCCCCGCCACCGGGAACCCGGCCGCGGTCCGCCGGCGCTCCGCTACGCCGGCGCGCCCTGCGGGACCAGCGCCGCCGGCGGCTCGTCGTCCATCTCGAAGGCCATCGGGAACGGCGCCCGCCCGGCCAACCGGAAGTAGCGCACGAGCCGGTGCGTGCGCACCGCGCGCACCGAACGCACCGCGTCGTTGTGGAACCGCCGGGCCATCGGCACCCGGCGCACCGCCGAGGTCAGATCGCGCAACGCCTCCTCGCCACCGGGCGCCGCCCGCAGCTCCGCGACCTGCTCCGACTCGGCGAAGACCGCCCGCAGCGCCTGGCTGAGCTCGCTCTCCGCCACCTCGCGGTGCTCCTCGTCCGCCTGCCGGGCCGCGTGCGAGGCCTCGTACAGCACGATCGAGGTGGCCGGGTCGAGCAGCGTGGAGGTGGCCAGCTCCTGCGCCACCGAGGCGCGGCGCAGCAACTGCGCGTCCAGGGCGGCCCGGGCGGTGTCGAGCCGCGCGTGCAGCCGGTCCAGCCGGCCCGCCGTCCAGCTCAGGTAGACCGCGAAGAGCACCACCGCCACCGCGGCCCAGATCCAGGTAGTCACGAGGCGCAACGGTACCGGCCGGTGGCGGGTGGTTTAGGCCATGCGGTACGACGCGCCGCCGGGCAGGGCGGCGGCCGACCCGGACGTGAGCGGACTCACGCACCCGCCCCGCGGTCCGGACCCCGAGCCGAACCGCTCGGCCCGGGCCCAACCGCTCGGTCCCGGGCCCGACCGCTCAGTCCCGGGCCAGCCCGAGCTTCTCCCGCCAACCGCTGCGCCCGTCCTCGCGCACCTTGGGCCCGCCGACGGTGCCGCCCGTCCCGTCGGTGACCGTCTCGTAGACCGCCAGGATGTCCGCGCCCACCGTCTCCCAGTCGAACCGCCGCACGTGCTCGGCCGCCGCGGTGCGCAGCTCGGCCAGCCGCACCGGGTCGCTCAGCAGCCGCACCGCGGCCTCGGCCAGCGCCGCCGGGTCCTCGACCGCGAACAGCTCGCCGGCCCGCCCCTCGTCCAGCACCTGGGCGAACGCGTCCAGATCGCTGGCCAGCACCGGCGCGGACGCCGACATCGCCTCCACCAGGATGATCCCGAAGCTCTCGCCGCCGGTGTTGGGCGCCACGTAGAGGTCGACGCTGCGCAGCAGCCGCGCCTTGTCCTCGTCGCTGACCATGCCCAGGAACTCGATCCGCTCGCGCACCTCGGGCGCCAGCTGGGCCACCGCCTCCTCCTGGTCACCCTTTCCCGCGACCAGCAGCCGCACCCCCGGGCGGGCCGCCAGGATCGCCGGCAGCGCGGCCAGCAGGGTGGGCAGGCCCTTGCGCGGCTCGTTGATCCGCCCGATGAAGCCGATGGTGCCGCCGGTCCAGCGCGGGTCCGCCTCGGCCTCGGCGAAGAACTTCACGTCGACCCCGTTGGGGATCACCACCGCGTCCCCGCCCAGGTGCTCGACCAGGGTGCGCCGAGCGTACTCGCTGACCGCGATCCGGGCGTTGATCTTCTCCAGCGCCGGCTGCAGGATCGGCGAGGCGGCGATCATCGCCCGCGAGCGCGGGTTGGAGGTGTGGAAGGTGGCCACCATCGGGCCGGTGGCCGCCCAGGCGGCGAGCATCGACAGGCTCGGCGAGGCCGGCTCGTGCACGTGCAGGATGTCGAACTCGCCGTCCCGCAGCCAGCGCCGGACCCGGGTGGCGGAGATGATCCCGAAGCTCAGCCGGGCCACCGACCCGTTGTAGGGGACGGCCACCGCCCGGCCGGCCGAGACCACGTAGGGGGGCAGCGCGGACTCGTCGTCGGCGGGCGCCAGCACCGAGACCTTGTGACCGAGGCCGATCAGGTGCTCGGCCAGGTCCCGGATGTGGAACTGCACACCACCGGGGACGTCCCAGTCGTAGGGGCAGACGATGCCGATCTTCATGCCGCACCCCCGCCGGCGCCGGCGGCCGGAGCAGTCGGCTCAGCCGGGTCCGCGGGCGCCACGGGCGCGGACGACCCCGCGGCTTCGGTCGGCCCGCCCGGGGCCGCCGCCGGCAGGTCCGCCAGCCAGAAGCGCTGCAGCATGTGCCAGTCCTGCGGGTGCTCCGCGATGTCCGCCGCCCAGATGTCCGCCATCGACTGGGTCATCGCCGCCTTGGCCTCCTGCCGGCCCAGCCCCTGCGGCACCGCGACCGGCGGGTGGATCCGCGCGCCCATCACCGGCCCGTCGTACCAGAGCGAGACCGGCAGCAGCGCCGCCCCGGTCTGCTGGGCCAGCGCCGCCGGACCGGCCGGCATCCGGGTGGTCTCGCCGAAGAACTGCACCGGCAGCCCGGCCGCCGACAGGTCCCGGTCCCCCACCAGGCAGATCAGCTTGCCCGCGCGCAGCCGCCGGGCCAGCGTGCCGAAGACCGAGACGTCGCTGCCGGTCAGCGCCAGCACCTCCATCCCCAGGCCCTCGCGGTAGGCCACGAAGCGGTCGAAGAGCGACTCCGGCTTCAGCCGCTCGGCGACGGTGGTGAAGGTGAACCCCAGGTGGCGCACCACCCAGGCCCCGGCCAGGTCCCAGTTGCCCATGTGCGGCAGCGCGATGACCGCGCCCTTCCCGGCGTCCATTGCGGCCACCAGGTGCTCGATGCCCTCGACCCGGATCCGGTCGGCGATCATGCGGTCGTTCCAGACCGGCAGCCGGAAGGACTCCATCCAGTACCGCAGGTAGGAGCGCATCCCGGCGCGGGAGAGCTCGCGCAGCTCGGCCGGCGAGGCCTGCGGCCGCACCCGGGCCAGGTTCTTCTCCAGCTGGCGCACCCCGCGCCCCTGCCGCCGCCAGGTGCTGTCGGCCACTTGGTCGCCCAGCCGCCGCACCACCGGCTCCGGCAGCAGCTTCAGCACCGCCCAGCCGGCGGCGTACCCGGAATCGACCAGCCTGTCGCGCATCACGCCGCCCCTCAGTTCTCCCGGCCGGCGGCCGCCGAGGCCGCCGCAGCCGCCTCGAAGGCCTCCCGGCGCACGGTCAGCATCCGCTGCAGCACGGTGACCAGGCTGCCGGCCGCGACCGCCCACAGCGCCACCGGCAGCAGCCACTCCACGTACGGCACCCCGAAGGTGTGCAGGCCCGCCACCCCGGCCGCGACCAGGCTGATCACCAGCCGCTCGGCCCGCTCGACCAGGCCGGACACGTCGCAGGGCAGCCCCAGGCTCTCCGCCCGCGCCTTGGTGTACGACACCACCTGGCCGCTGGCCAGGCAGAACATCGACACCGCGCAGAGCAGGTCGTTGTCGCCGCGCCCCGCGTACCAGAGCGCCAGACCGCCGAAGATCGCCGCATCGGCCACCCGGTCCAGGGTGGAGTCCAGGAACGCACCCCACTTGCTGGAGCTGCCCGCCTGCCGGGCCATGTTCCCGTCCACCAGGTCCGAGAAGATGAACAGGGTGATGGTGATCGTTCCCCAGAAGAACTCACCGCGCGGGAAGAAGACCAGGGCACCGGCCACCGAGCCGGCCGTCCCGACCAGCGTCACCGCGTCCGGGCTCACCCCCCAGCGCAACAGCAGGGCGGCGAACGGGGTCAGGACACGTGTGAAGAAGGCACGCGCGTATTTGTTGAGCATGGCCTTCTGGACCGCTCCGATCTCGTCTCCGGGGAAGTCACCGGCGGCCAGCAGCGGCGGCAGCGCCGGGCGGCCGAGTGGATCAGCCCACCCGGCGTGACCCATGGTATCCACGCACGCCGGCCTGCCTTCAGCCGCGCCCGCCACCCGGCACCCGATCGGCGGGCGACCCCGGTCAGCCCCGGCCCGGCAGCGCGCAGGCCGCGGTGCCGCCGGGCAGCCGGTGCCGGTTGCGGGCCACCCACCGGTAGGCCACCGCGGCCACCGGCAACACCACCGGCAGCCGGAGCACCGCCCCGAGATAGGCCCAAGCGTTCCCCGAGCGCAGCAGCAGCTTCGCCACCGCCTCGGCACCGCCGAACACCTCCCCCGGCGGCGTGACCCAGAGCACCTCGCGCAACGCGCGCTCCTCGGTCACCCCCAGCGCCGCGAGGTCGGCCGACTGCAGCGGCACCGCGCTCCAGCCGCCGGACGCCAGGGTCTGCCGCAGGTAGCGCTCGGCCAGCCGGACGCAGGAGGAGCAGAACGCGCAGTCCGCGTCGTAGACCAGTACCGGATCGGCACCCCGGATCAGGGCTTCCTCAGTCACCATGAACCGATCCTGCACCATCCGGATCGAACGGCCCGCATCGGGGGAAGATTCGTGGGAAGACCGCACCGCTGCGTACCGGTGACGGTTCTTCAGCGATCGGCAACAGGACCGGTCAACGGCACGATAACCTGCCGCTGACAGGGAGGGAGGGGAGGCCGCAGCCATGGCGAAGCTCGACATGACCCCCGGGGCGCAGATACCCCGCACCGATGCCGGCCCGCAGACCGCGGTCACCCAGGCACTCGCGTCCGTCGCCTACCGCGACGGCGAGCTGAGGGCCTTCGTGGACGCCGTGCAGCCGGGCGTCGAGGGCAAGAAGGGCCGCTTCCAGCTGATGCGCCCCAACCTCGGCGAGGCGTACAGCAAGGCCGTGATCACCCGCACCCTGGGCGCGGGCCGCAAGCCGATCGTGCCCTCCTTCGGCACCGAACCGCGGATGGTGGTCGAACACTGCCTGGCCGCCGAGGCCCTGCGCGACGAACGCGACCGGCGCCTGATGCTGATCACGCTGCTCACCGGCGTGCTCTTCCTGCCCGGCACGCTGATCTGGCTCGGCGTCTTCCGGCTGCGGCTCTGGCTGGCCGGCTCCGACTCCCGCCGCGAGGGCATGTACGGCCCGCTGCTGCTCGTCCTGGTGCTGGCCCTGGCCGGCTTCCTGGCCTGGCGCCCGGGGGTCGGCGGGGTGCTCGGCATCTACCTGCGGGTGGTCCTGCTGATGCCGGTGCTCGGCTGGTTCCTGGCCAAGCGGGTCTGCCTCCGGTTCGTCAAGGACATGCGCGAGCGCTGGACCGACGTGATCGACGGCGGCGCGGTCGCCGTGGTCCCGCAGGCCGTGCCCCGCCACGACCAGGACAAGCGGGCCGCCGCGCTGAAGACCTCGCTCACCGAGCTCTCCCTGGAGCAGGACACCAACGTCCTGCACTACGCCGGGGTCAACGGCATACTCGGCCTCGGCAAGCGCTGGGGCTCCTGGGAGATGGTGGAGGACCTGCAGCCCGCCGAGGGCCACGAGGAGTTCCGCTCCTTCCACGCCTGGGACCTGGTGAAGAAGATCACCGACCGGCTGGACGCCACCCTCGGGCGCAGCGGCGTCGGCAACGGCGCGGTGCCCGGCTCCTCGGTCGAGCAGTGGGTGATCAGCGAGGTCGGGGCCGCCGCCGACGAGATCGGCCGTCCCAGCGGACCCGACATGGACGGCCCGCGGATGCGCGACCACGCCGTGGTCAGCATCGCCAACCGCCAGGGCTTCGGCCTGGACGGCCCGCGGCACTACCTGGGCACCCAGTTCGTGCTCAACAAGGGCCGGCTGGTGGTGAGCGTGCTCGTCACCGTGACCGTGCTGAGCAACACCCTGCGGGTCTCGGTCAACGGCCACACCCTCGGCCCGGTGCCCGGCGTCTTCCACGACAAGCCCAAGCCCAAGGAGAAGACCGAGCCGAAGACCGGGAAGTTCTGGGAGGAGCAGACCATCACGTTGCCGCTGATCGACAACGACGAGGTGGTCCGGCAGGCGCTGCGCGCCCCCTTCCGGCGCTCGCCCGGCCTGCTCGCCTGGCTCGGCGGCACCATGAAGCTGCCGGAGCCGTTCGGCCTGCGCACCGCCTGGGCCACCGCGCCCTGGGGCAGCCGCTTCATGGCCGACGACTCGATCCGGATCGCCTCGCCGGTGGTCAGTGCGGTGCAGACGGCCACCCTGGAGTTCCTCGCCGACCACGACGTGAACATCGACCGGTTCACCACCAGGACGCTGATCCTCAAGTCCGAGCTGCAGGGCGTGCGCCCGTTCCGGGCGGACGCCTACGACGCCGGCTGAGGCGTGGGCCGAGAAGGAAGGGGCGGGGGGGGGGGGGGGGGGGGGGGGGGGGGGGGGGGGGGGGGGGGGGGGGGTGGGGGGGGGGGGGTGGGGGGGGGGAGGGGGGGGGGGGGGGGGGGGGGGGGGGGGGGGGGGGGGGGGGGGGGGGGGGGGGGGGGGGAGGGGGGAGGGGGAGAGGGTCCAAACCCCCCCCCCCTCCTTCTCCCCTCTTTCCCCCGCCCCCTTGCTGTGAGCCGCGCGGCTCCGCGGCTCAGGCCTGCGGCCAGGCCTCGGCGAGCATCTTGCGGGTGTCGGCCAGCAGTTGCGGCAGCACCTTGGTGTGGCCCACCACCGGCATGAAGTTGGTGTCCCCGCCCCAGCGCGGCACCACGTGCTGGTGCAGGTGCGCCGCGATCCCGGCGCCGGCCGCCCCGCCCTGGTTCATCCCGATGTTGAACCCGTGCGCCCCCGAGGCGGCGCGCAGCGCGGTCATCGCCTGCTTGGTGAGCAGCGCGAGTTCGACGGTCTCCTCGTCGGTCAGCTCGGTGTAGTCGGCCACGTGCCGGTACGGGACCACCATCAGGTGGCCGCCGTTGTAGGGGTAGAGGTTGAGCACCGCGAAGACGTGCGTGCCACGGGTGATGATCAGCCCGTCCTCGTCGCTGAGCGTCGGGATCGAGCAGAACGGACACCCGTCGTCGGGGGCCGGGCCGGTGGGCTTGTTCTCCCCCTGGATATAGGCCATCCGATGGGGCGTCCACAGGCGCCGGAAGCCGTCCGGCTCGCCGACCCCCTGCTGCAGTTCGGGCTCACTCGTCATGCTGATCAGCATATTCGGCCGGGCCGGTCGGCAAACCGGCGCGGGGCGGACTCCCAGGAAAGGAGTCCGCCCCG
>NZ_JBNQTI010000138.1:0-12053 GCF_050325825.1 Kitasatospora sp. LaBMicrA B282 | reverse complement strand
GGGGGGTGGGGGCGGGGGGGGGGGGGGGGGGGGGGGGGGGGGGGGGGGGGGGGATGAAGGGGGGGGGGAATACCCCCAGGAAAGACCCCCCCCCCCGCGCCCACCCCCGCGATCGCGGGGCGGAGTCGTCGTCGCAACCGATGAACTTCTCGGGGTCCGGATTACCCCCGCTTACGCGGGGCATTCGTCACACCTGGATCCGACGCTCCACCGCATCAACGATCTCGGCGATCGCTTCGTCACGGGGCACGCCGTTCTTCTGCTCACCGTTGCGGTAGCGGAAGCTCACCGCGCCGGCCTCGACGTCGTCGTTGCCCGCGATGATCATGAACGGGATCTTGCCCTTCTGGGCGTTCCTGATCTTCTTCTGCATCCGGTCGTCCGAGGCGTCCACCTCGACCCGGATGCCCTTCTTCTTGAGCTCGGCCGCGACCTCCTGGAGGTACGGCACGTGCTCGTCGGTGATCGGGATCCCGACCACGGTGACCGGGGCCAGCCACGGCGGCATCGCGCCCGCGTAGTGCTCCAGCAGCACCGCGAAGAACCGCTCGATCGAGCCGAACAGCGCGCGGTGGATCATCACCGGCCGCTGCCGGGTCCCGTCGCCGCCCTGGAACTCCAGGTCGAAACGCTGCGGCAGCTGGAAGTCGACCTGGATGGTCGACATCTGCCAGGTGCGGCCGATCGCGTCGCGCGCCTGCACCGAGATCTTCGGGCCGTAGAAGGCGGCCCCGGCCGGGTCGAGGACCAGCTCCAGGTTCTGCTTCTGGGCGGCGGCCCGCAGCGTTTCGGTGGCCTCCTCCCAGTCCTCGTCCGAGCCGATGTACTTCTCCGGGTCGCGAGTGGACAGCTCCAGGTAGAAGTCGGTCAGCCCGTAGTCGCGCAGCAGGTCCAGCACGAAGGTGAGCAGCGAGTCCAGCTCGTCGGCCATCTGCTCCTTGGTGCAGTAGATGTGCGCGTCGTCCTGGGTGAAGCCGCGGGCGCGGGTCAGGCCGTGCACCACACCCGACTTCTCGTACCGGTAGACCGTGCCGAACTCGAAGAGCCGCAGCGGCAGTTCACGGTAGGACCGACCGCGCGAGCGGTAGATCAGGTTGTGCATCGGGCAGTTCATCGGCTTGAGGTAGTAGTCCGTCTCGCCGTCGAGCTGCATGGGGGGGTACATGCCGTCGGCGTACCAGTCCAGGTGGCCGGAGAGCTCGAAGAGGGTGCCCTTGGTGGCGTGCGGGGTGTAGACGAACTCGTAGCCCGCCTCCTCGTGCCGCTTGCGCGAGTAGTCCTCCATGGCCCGGCGCATCACGCCGCCCTTGGGGTGGAAGACGGCCAGGCCGGAGCCGATCTCCTCCGGGATGGAGAAGAGGTCGAGCTCGGAGCCGAGCTTGCGGTGGTCGCGCTTGGCGGCCTCCTCCAGGAAGTCCAGGTGGGCCTTGAGCTCGTCCTTGGTCGGCCAGGCGGTCCCGTAGAGGCGCTGGAGCTGCTTATTCTTCTCGCTGCCGCGCCAGTAGGCGGCGGCCGAGCGCATGATCTTGAAGGCCGGGATCATCCGGGTGCTCGGCAGGTGCGGGCCGCGGCAGAGGTCGCCCCAGCAGAGCTCGCCGGACTTGGCGTCCAGGTTGTCGTAGATGGTCAGCTCGCCGCCGCCCACCTCGACGTCGGCGCCCTCGCCCGCGGTGGCCGCGGAGCCCTTGAGGCCGATCAGCTCCAGCTTGTACGGCTCGGCCGCCAGCTCCTCGCGGGCCGCCTCGTCGGTGACCACCCGGCGGGCGAACTTCTGGCCCTTCTTGATGATCTCCTGCATCTTCTTCTCGATGGCCTTGAGGTCATCGGGGTGGAACGGCTTCTCGACGTCGAAGTCGTAGTAGAAGCCGTCCTTGATCGGCGGGCCGATGCCCAGCTTGGCCTCGGGGAAGAGCTGCTGCACGGCCTGGGCCATCACGTGCGCGGTCGAGTGGCGCAGGATGTTGAGGCCGTCCTGGCTGCTGATCTCGACGGGCTCGACCTCGTCGCCGTCCTGCAGCTGGTAGGCGAGGTCCTTGAGGACGCCCGCGACCTTGGCGGCGACCACCGCGCGGTTGTCGGCGAACAGCTCGGCAGCGGTGGTGCCCGTCGTCACCACGCGCTCTTCCCGATCGGGTTCGCGGTTGATGATTACCCGGACGTCCGTCACCGGTCTCTCCTGACGTGCTGGCTTTGATGGGTCGCAGCAGACTGCTGCGTCCCCCGATGGTACCGAGCCCACCGTGCCCGGCGTGCACCTGTCCGGGCGGGACTCGCGGCAGGACCCGCGGCGGGGCGCGGGCCCCGCGGGCCCCCGGGCGGGATTGAAGGGGTACGACCCCGGGGTATCACCTGCTCGGCACCGCATCGCGAGCCGGTGCACCGTCAGTCCTCGACGGTGCACCAGGCCGGCCCGCCGGGTGCGGTCGGTGGAGCTGAGGGGTGGTCACGATGGAGAGCCCGCACTGGTACGAAGGCCCGCTGGCCTCCTTCGACACCGAGACCACCGGGGTGGACGTCGAGCAGGACCGGGTGGTGTCGGCCGCCCTGGTGCTGCAGCCCGCGCCGAACGCCCCGGTGGAGCGGCGGTCCTGGCTGGTGGACCCGGGGGTGCCGATCCCGGACGGGGCCCGGGCGGTGCACGGGATCACCGACGAGCAGGTACGGGCGCACGGCCAGGCACCGGCGCTCGCCACGCTGGAGATCGCCCGCGCGCTGGCCGAGCAGGCCCGGGCCGGGGTGCCGCTGGTGGTGATGAACGCGCCCTACGATCTGACGCTGCTGGACCGGGAGTTGCGCCGGCACCGGCAGAGCTCGCTGGCCGCGCAGCTGGCCGGGGCCGAGTTGCTGGTGGTCGATCCGCGGGTGCTGGACAAGCACCTGGACCGCTACCGCAAGGGCCGCCGCACGCTGACCGACCTCTGCGCGCACTACGGGATAGCGCTGGCCGACGCGCACGACGCGGGCGCGGACGCCTGGGCCGCCCTGCAGTTGGTCCGCGCGATCGCCGCCCGGCACCGGACCGCGCTGCACGGACTGACCAGTGCCGAACTGCACCTGCGGCAGGCCCGCTGGCACGCGGCGCAGGCCCGCGGGTTGCAGGACTGGTTCGAGCGGGCCGGCACGCCGGAGCGGGTGGACCGGTCCTGGCCGCTGCGGCCGGCCCGGTGCGCCGGCTGCGGCGTTCCGCTGGTCGGCGCCGAGCACCGCTGCGAGAGCGTGGCCTGACCACACGGCAGCCGGCGGGCGACGAACAACCGGCGACTCGGCGGCCCCCGCGACCCCAGTGGTCCCGGGAAACACATCGGGCCCCAACTGCCTTGGCAGTTGGGGCCCGATGTTGTCCGGTGGGCGATACTGGGATCGAACCAGTGACCCCTTCGGTGTGAACGAAGTGCTCTCCCGCTGAGCTAATCGCCCGGGCAACGAGAAGAACAATAGCACCCGCCCAGGGGGGCCGTGCAACGTCGTTCGGTGCGGCCGGGCCCACCGCCGCACCGGGGAGCATCCGACGCCGCGACAGCAGTCCCCATGGAAAGGCGCGGTGACGACCGCTCAGTTCCGAGAAGTTCTCCGAAGCGGTCGAGAAGCGGTCCGACGATGCATCAAGGAACGCCGAAAAGGCGTAGGACCCGGGTCAATAAATAACCCGGGTCCTACGCCTTACTTGCAATCCGGTGGGCGATACTGGGATCGAACCAGTGACCCCTTCGGTGTGAACGAAGTGCTCTCCCGCTGAGCTAATCGCCCGGCTGCAGGGAAAACATTACCCCATCCCGGGGGGTGCTCCGAACCACCCCCGACCCCGGCCGACCGGATCGGCTCCGGTGCCGCTGCGTAGCGGACGCCACCCGACCCGGCCCCACCCCGACCAGCCCACCTGTCACGTCTCGTCACAATCGGTGACCATTCGCCACCATTCGCCCGACCCGTCCCGACCGCGGCCAGCTCGCACTGATTTCCATCTCCACGCCTTCCGGGGCCCATCCGCGGCCCGGAACCACGCCGCTTCCGGCCCGGTTCCGGGTCATTGCGCAATGCGCCGGAAGGGTTACCGCCGCACCCCGAATCGGGACAGACGGGTTTACATCGTCGCTGGGGGTGGGATGGTCCGTTCGCCGACGTGCGATTCCCCGAGCGCACACTGAGCGAAAGGCCCTGGCGCTTATGAACACCACGGTCAGCTGTGAGCTGCACCTGCGCCTCATCGTGTCGAGCGAGTCGTCACTGCCCGTCCCCGCGGGCCTGCGCTACGACACCGCCGACCCCTATGCCGTGCACGCCACCTTCCACACCGGTGCCGACGAGACCGTGGAGTGGGTGTTCGCCCGCGACCTGCTCGCGGAGGGGCTGCACCGGCCCACCGGTACCGGTGACGTCCGGGTGTGGCCCTCCCGCAGCCACGGACAGGGAGTCGTCTGCATCGCGCTGTCTTCCCCCGAGGGGGAAGCCCTGCTGGAGGCCCCGGCCCGGGCGCTTGAGTCCTTCCTCAAGCGGACCGACGCCGCCGTGCCGCCCGGCACCGAACACCGCCACTTCGATCTGGATCGGGAGCTGTCGCACATCCTCGCCGAGAGCTGACGCGCCGGGGGTCACTCCCCCGGTTGCCGGCCGGTCCCGCGAGGCCGGCCGTACGGGTCGACGGTCAGGTCGACCTCGCAGGTGGCTGTCCTACTCGGGGGCACGGCCACCGATACCACCGCGCTTCGCGGTCTCGGGGCCGGTCGTCCACAGGTGTCCGCGATGAGCGGCGCGGGCACCCGGCCGAAGGCGCCCGGTGCCACGGCGTCCCACCCGCCGCACGGCGGGTGGCGACCGTGGTGCCGGGCGCCTTCGGCGCGCGGGGCCACGGGCAGGTGCGGCGGCGCGGGGGCCCGGGCCCGGTAGAGTTCGGCGGTGATGACCCCACGCGGGCGGCCCGGCCGCCCCCGGCGCACGCGAGGAGTTCCCACGTGCTGATCACCCATGACACCGAGTGCGCCCTGGGCATCCTGGTCGAGTTGCTCAACACCGCTCCCGAGGTGGCCGGGCCGGAGCAGCTGCCCGACCTCGCCGCCCTGGAGGCCTTCGTGGCCCGGCACGACATCAGCGAGCTGGACGCGGTCACCGCGCACGACCTGACCGCGGTGCACGCGCTGCGCGGGCAGCTGCGGGAGATCTTCACCGCCGGCTCCACCGCGGCCGCGGCCGAGCTGGTCAACACGCTGGTGGCCGCGGTGAACGCGACCCCGCGGCTGACCGACCACGACGGCCACGGCTGGCACATGCACTACTTCGCCCCGCACGCCGCGCTGGCCGACCACCTGGCGGCCGAGCTGGGGATGGCCCTGGGCCTGATCCTGATGGCCGGCGAGCGGGAGCGGCTGCGCCGCTGCGAGGCGCCGGACTGCGCCCGGGTCTTCGTCGACCTGTCCCGCAACCGTTCGCGCCGCTACTGCGACAGCCGCACCTGCGGCAACCGGATGCACGTGGCCGCCTACCGGGCGCGCCAGCGCTCGGCGGCGGACGAGGCCTCGGTCACCCTCGGGGTCGGCTGACCCGCGGGGCCCGGCGTGATCCGGAAGACACGGGTCAGAACACCTAGATGCCGCGCTTGCGGAGGATCTCCTCGATGTCGGAGAAGTCGCCGAGCTCCTCGGCCGCGCTCTTGCCCTTCTTGGGTGCGATCGCGGGAGCCGGCGCCTGCCCGGTGACCGGCTCCTTGCCGGGCTTCCGCTCCCTGCCGGCCTTCCGGCCGGCCCCGCCCGCGTCCGCGGCGGCCTCGCCGCCCCCGGTGCCGATCCGGCTGAGCACGATCAGCAGGGCCGCCACGCCGAGCAGCACGATGCCGACCCAGACACTCGGGTCGAACACCAGTTTGGTCGCCCAGCTGCCGATCGCGCGCCCGATCTCGGTGCCGACCGAGAGCAGACCGGTCAGGTAGAGGCCGGCCGGCACCAGCGCCAGCCCGGCCCAGCGGGTGGCGGTCCGCCAGCGGCGGTGCCGGCCGTGCAGACCGGCCAGCACCAGGCCGGCCGCGGTCAGGGCGTAGCAGATCGCACCGCTCAGCATGGCTTCTCTCCGTCCTGCTCCGGGGGCTCCGGCCGGGGCGCTCGGTCGAGCGCACGGTCCGGCGCAGGCCCCTGGTAGTGGAACACTGGCCGCATGACCGAAGGTTCCCTCCCCCATCTCGAGTTCTGGTGCGAGCTGCAGTGTCCGGACTGCCGCACCGCCCTGGCCGACCTGCGCACCCTGCGGGAGCGCTACGGCGACGCGCTGGACGTCTCGCTGCGGCACTTCCCGCTGGAGAAGCACAAGCACGCCTACGCGGCGGCGGAGGCGGCCGAGGAGGCCTTCGCGCAGGGCCGGGGCTGGCCGTTCGTGGAGGCGGTGCTGGGCCGGGTCGAGGAGCTGGAGCGGCGCGGCCAGGCGGTGCTGGTCGAGATCGCCCGCGAGCTCGGGCTGGACGCCGAGGAGGTCGAGCTGGCGCTGATCGACGGCCGGCACATGCTGGCGGTCGACGCCGACCAGGCCGAGGGCAAGGCGATCGGGGTGACCGGCACCCCGACCTGGGTGGTGGCCGGGCAGCGGCTGGACGGCGGCAAGAGCCAGGAGGGGCTGCTGGAGCGGATCACCGCGCTGCTGGCGGGCTGACCGCCGCCCGGCGGAGCGGGGTGGGGCGGGGCGCGCTCAGAGCGCCTTGCCGAAGATCCGGCGGACCACCCGGTAGCCCAGCGAGGCGTAGAGCCCGAGGGCGACCACGTTCGCCGTGTAGACGTTCAGGCCGAGCGCCGGCAGGCCGGCCGCCAGGCACTCCCGTTCGGCCGCGAGCATCAGCTCGCGGCCGAACCCCTTTCCGCGCTCGGCCGGGTCGACGTCGACGGTCATCACCCAGCCCGAGGGGGTGCCGTCGGGCAGCGGCCGGGAGTGCAGCGCGACCCAGAGCCGGCCCACCGGGCGGCCGTCGGCGAGCAACTCGCGCAGCGCGGTGTCCGCGCTGGCGTGGCCGTCGGGCAGCAGGTGGGTGTGGGCGGCGGCGCACTTGGCCGCCGCCTCGGCCGGGGTGAGGCCGGAGCGGACCAGCTGGTCGCGGTACTCGGCCTGGGCGGCGGCCAGCCAGGCGGGGAAGCCGACGGCGTCGATCGGACGCAGGGTCAGGCCGGGCCGCGGGGCGGGCGGCGGGCCGAGCCGCTTCACCAGGTTGCGGTTGGTCTCGGCGTAGCCGAGCGCCGCGGCGAGCGACAGGGCCGCGGCCGCCCCGGCCGGGATCCGGACCTCGGCCCACCGGCAGTCCCAGGAGCGGAGCACCTCCTCGGCGGCGAGCGCGGCCACCGTGCCGCGGCCGCGCCGCGGGCTCTCGGTGATCTCCAGGTCCTCGATCCGGCCCAGCAGGTGGCTGCCGTGCGGCGTGGCGGCGGTGCGCACCCGGCCCACCGGGTGCCCGTTGGCGCAGACCAGCCAGGATCGGTCCCGCCCGCCGTCCGGCAGCCGTTGCTCGGGACCGGCGGGGCGCAGCGTGGTGGTCATGTGGGCGGTCTTCCCCGGGTGCGGTGCTGCCTAACGGTGGCCGGGCCGGCGGGTGCCGGTGCCCTGCGCGCGCGGGCCCGGCGGGCGGGTGGTGCCGGCCGGCCGGCGGTCAGCGCGGGTCGGTGTCCTCGGCGGAGCGGGCGGCGAAGAGTTCCATCGCCCGTGCGGTGACCGGGCCCGGGGCGGGCAGCTCGCGGTCGTCGATCCGGGTGACGGCCTGCACGTCGCGCAGCGAGGAGGTGAGGAAGACCTCGTCGGCCTCCTGGAGGGCGGAGTAGGGCAGGTCGGCCTCCTCGGCCCCGCACCAGTCGGCGACCAGGGCGCGGGTGATCCCGGCCAGGCAGCCGGAGGTCAGCGGCGGGGTGAGCAGCCGCCCGTCGAGGACCACGAAGACGTTGCTCCCGGTGCCCTCGCAGAGCCGGCCCGCGGTGTTGGCGAGGACCGCCTCGCTGGCGCCGTGGCGGCGGGCGTGGGCGAGGGCGACCACGTTCTCGGCGTAGGAGGTGGTCTTGAGGCCGGCGACCGCGCTGTGCTCGTTGCGGGTCCACGGGACGGTGGTGATCGCGGTGGTGTCGGGGCGCTGGGTGGCGCTGCCGAGGGCGACGACCAGGGTGGGCGGGGCGTCGCCGCGTTCCGAGCCGAGCGGGGCCAGGCCGCCGGTGTAGGTGATCCGGAGCCGGCCGAGCGGCATCGGGTTGGCCGCCACGACCGCCTCGCAGCCCTTGCGCACCGCCTGCACGTCGGGCGCCGGCAGGCCGAGTCCGACGGCGGAGCGGGTGAGCCGGTCCAGGTGGCGGGTGAGGGCGAAGGTCTGTCCGTGGACGGTCTTGACGGTCTCGAACACGCCGTCGCCGACGGTGAGTCCGTGGTCGAGGACGGAGACCTCGGCGCTCGCCTGGTCGACCAGCGTTCCGTTGAGCCAGATCATCGGGTCTCTCCTTCCGGAGGGGACTTCGCGGACGGCGGCACGGGGCCGGGACCGGGCTCCGGGACCGGAGCGGTACCGGCTACTCCGGTTGCTCGCCCGACGCTATCGCGACCAGGCGGGCGGCCTTGAGTTCGGTTTCGGCCCACTCGCGTTCGGGGTCCGATCCCCAGGTGATGCCGGCGCCGGTGCCGAAGTTGAGCACGGGGGCCGCCGGGTCGCTCCGGTCGATCCAGAACGTGCGGATGCCGACGGCGAGTTCGGCCCGGCCGCGGTCGGCGTCGACCCAGCCGACGGCTCCGCAGTAGGGGCCGCGCGGGGCGGTCTCCAGGGCCTCGATGATCTGCAGCGCGCTGTGCTTGGGCGCGCCGGTGACCGAGCCGGGCGGGAAGGTGGCGGCGAGCAGCCGCGGCCAGCCGGCGTCCTCGCGCAGCTCGCCCTCGACGGTGGAGACCAGGTGGACCAGGCCGGGGTGCTTCTCCACCACGCACAGGTCCGGGACCGTGATGCTGCCGGTCGCGCAGGCCCGGCCGAGGTCGTTGCGGACCAGGTCGACGATCATCACGTTCTCGGCGTGGTCCTTCTCCAGCAGGTCCTGCTCGGTGCGCCCGGTGCCCTTGATCGGGCCGGAGGCGACGGTGCGCCCGGCGCGGCTCAGGTAGAGCTCCGGGGAGGCAGTGGCGATCTCCACGCCGTGTTCGGGCAGGCGGATCGTTCCGGCGTAGGGGGCCGGGTTGCCCAGGGCGAGCAGACCGGTGAGCGCGTCGATGTCGCTGCGCGCCGGGTCGGGGTCGGGCAGCGGCGCGCTCAGCACCCGGCAGAGGTTGGCCTGGTAGACCTCGCCGGCCGCGATGTGCTCGCGGATCCGGCGCACGCCCGCGGTGTAGGCGGCGCGGTCCAGCGAGCTGCGCCAGTCGCCCGGGCGCGGGCCGTGCCAGCGCTCGGCGGGGGTGGCGGTCGGGTCGGGGTGGACCTCGGCGAACCGGGCGCAGGTGAGGCGGCCCTCGAAGTCGTGGGCGACGGCCCACCAGCCGCTCGAGTCGAGCACGGCCGGGTCGTGGGTCACCTCGCGCAGCCCGGTGGCGAGCCGGCCGGCGAAGCGGGCGAGCGGCTGGTCGGGGCGCGGGGCTGGGCTGGCGGGCACGGTTCTCCTGCAGGTGGTGCGGGGTGCGCCGCGGGTCGGGGTGGGGCCCGGCGGGCAGGGCTTGCGGTGGCTCGAAAGTCTAGGTCGCGCCGGTCCTGCGGGCCCGGTGGGCGGCTGACCTGCGGGGACGTCGGGGGCTCGGCGGCGGGTCGGGACGGCCCGTTCGACGGCCCGCGGGGGACGGACTGCGGATACGGAATTTGAGCTGGCCGAGGTTTCCGCTAAAGTTCAACACGTCGCCGGGAAACGGAGCCGCCAGAGAGCGGGGAAGGTCCTGGAAGACAGGCGGACGTGGCTCAGTTGGTAGAGCATCACCTTGCCAAGGTGAGGGTCGCGAGTTCGAATCTCGTCGTCCGCTCGGTGAAGGACAGCATGATCGTCCTTACTGATATGGTTCAACCGAAGTTGCCTGGTGGAGTGGCCGAGAGGCGAGGCAACGGCCTGCAAAGCCGTGTACACGGGTTCAAATCCCGTCTCCACCTCCAGAGGTCCCCGGCCTGGCCGGGGTCTTCCCGCGCGATTAGCTCAGCGGGAGAGCACTACCTTGACACGGTAGGGGTCACTGGTTCAATCCCAGTATCGCGCACTGGTCCTCAGGGATCATCCGGCCCGGCAGGGCCACCCCGACAGCACCCACGCGGTGTACGTCGACCCGCGCGATTAGCTCAGCGGGAGAGCACTACCTTGACACGGTAGGGGTCACTGGTTCAATCCCAGTATCGCGCACCAGAAGATCGTCGAAGGGCCGGATCCGCCAGCGCGGGTCCGGCCCTTCGGCGTTGTGGCCGTGACGCCTTCGGCGTTGTCGCCGTGACGATGGACGAGTGCCGTGCACGGGGCGCCCTCACCGACGTCCGTGCACGGCACTCGAGGTGGCCGGGGCGGTGGTTGCCCGCAACTCGCCCGTCCGCGTGTCCCCGCGGGCCCGCTCCGGCCGGCGTCTGATCCCTGTCCCCTGGGATCAGCGCCCGATCAGGTCGGCCACCGCCTCGGTCTGGGTGACCATCTGCTCCCAGCCGCCGAACAGCAGGACCAGCGCGACGGCACAGGGCAGCGCGATCGCCAGCGCGACGACCGGGTGCCGCTGCTCGCCGGCGGGGCGCCGGCCCTGGCGTCGTTGGATGCGAGCGACGAGCGTGCGCCGGAACTCGGTGGCTCCGGTGAGCTGCGTGGCCATGGATCCTGCTCCTGCCGCTGGGCTGTCCGTCGGTCGGGGGGCGGTGCCGAACAGCGGTGGACGGCTTGGTCTCGGGGGACGAGTACCCCGTCCACCGCTGAGACCCAACCCTAGGCGGCGGCAAGAGCGGTGGCGTCATGCCTGCGTATCGTTCGTGGGCTGGCCGGGAGTATGACGCCGGGCGGAGCGGCGTACTACCCGAGATGGAGGGGCGGCGCTGTCAACCCCCGAGGGGACCCTGAGGGACGACCCTGAGACGGCCCGCAGGGACGGCGGTGACCGGCCCGGATGCTCGCCGCGGGCGCGGATCGGACTATCCCACCGGCGGTTCGCGTGTTGCGTATCAGCACACCGCAGCCGACAGTCCGTAAGCTGTGCCCGACAGGAACTGACGATGCCCCAGTCTGCGGGCGGGCCGCCCACCTGACGGGCTGACGGGGACGACATGGCGATGATGCGGCTGAGGCGTGAGGACCCCCGCATCGTCGGCCCGTACCGGTTGCACCGGCGGCTCGGCGCCGGCGGGATGGGCGTGGTCTACCTGGGCTCCGACCGCAAGGGCCAGCGGGTGGCGATCAAGGTGATCCGGGCCGAGCTGGCCGAGGACACCGAGTTCCGCACCCGGTTCGCCCGCGAGGTGGCGGCCGCCTCCCGGATCCGGGCCGGCTGCACGGCCCGGGTGGTCGGGTCCGACCTGGAGGCGGACCGGCCCTGGCTGGCCACCGCCTACGTGCCCGGGCCCTCCCTCTACAAGCGGGTCGGCGACGAGGGTCCGCTGCCCTGGCCGGAGGTCGCCCGGATCGGGGCGGCCCTGGCGGACGGGCTGGTGAAGGTCCACGAGGCCGGCGTGGTGCACCGGGACCTGAAGCCGTCCAACATCCTGCTCTCCCCCAAGGGCCCGCGGATCATCGACTTCGGCATCGCCTGGTCGCGCGGGGCGAGCACGCTCACCCACGTCGGCACCGCCGTCGGCTCCCCCGGCTTCCTCTCCCCCGAGCAGGTGCGCGGGGCGGCCGTGACGCCGGCCACCGACGTGTTCGCGCTGGGCGCCACGCTGGCCTACTCGCTGACCGGGGACACGCCGTTCGGCTCCGGGGCCTCCTCCGAGGTGATGCTCTACCGGGTGGTGCACGAGGAGCCGGACCTGTCCGAGGTGCCGGCGCCGCTGGCGCCGCTGATCGGCGCCTGCCTGGCCAAGGAGCCGCTGGACCGCCCCGGGGCCGCGCACCTGCACGAGCGGCTCAGCGAGCTGGCGGCCCGGGCCGCGGGCGGGCGCGCGGTGCGCGGCGGCGCCGCGGGCAGCG
>NZ_JBNQTI010000137.1:0-25591 GCF_050325825.1 Kitasatospora sp. LaBMicrA B282 | reverse complement strand
GGCAGACCAACCCCACCACCCAGATCAAGTGGGCCTACGACTACATGAACTCCCGCTACGGCAGCCCGAACCAGGCCTGGGCCTACTGGCAGATCCACAACAACTACTGATCACCCCCGATCAACACCCCGAACACACCCAAAGGGGCCCCGCGACACACCGTCGCCGGGCCCCTTCGGGCATGTCGGTCCAGGGCCGGACAGGCCCCGGCGGATCAGTCGCTGCCCGGGCCGATCACCCGCCAGGCCGCCCGTCCCAGCGCGGCCAGCAGCACCCCGCCGCCGAGCAGGGTGCAGGCCACGGCCCTGGTGTGCCCCCTGGTCATGGCACCTCCCCAGCGCGTGGTCATTGTGGCTCCAGGACCACCCAGACCTGGCCCGGGTGGAAGGTCATCGGTTGGCCGGCGTAACTGAAGGTGGTGCCGCCGTTCGGATCGGTGCGGGACCAGCTGCCCTGGAAGGCCTGGCCGTCCCGGAGGACCACCGCGGCACCGCTGCCCACGGTCGGCGCGTACGGCGAGAGCACCCCGGGGGAGTCCATGAAGCCGCGCGGCGAGGTGGTCTCCGCCACCTTCTGGATCACGATGGTCGGCGCGCCCATCTGCCCGGCGTCGGTGGTCATCGCGGGCTTCCCGTCCATGGCCACCAGGTACTTGCCCTGGCTCGCCGACCAGCTGAACGTGAAGCCGGCCGCCGGCATCCGCGCGGTGTAGCTGTCGGTGGGCGTCCCGCCGCTGGGGGCCGGGCCGAAGCGGAAGCCGATGTCCTTGGCCTGCGCCGAGTCCGGGAAGTCGTGCAGGATGCTCGACGGCCGCACGAACAGGTTGTACGGCGCCACGTTGTTCGAGCCGCGGAAGTAGGCGCCGCCGTCCTGGTCCGCCGAGGCGTTGAAGATGTCCGCCTGCGCCAGGATCGGCAGGAACTTGGAGAGCGCGCCGGAGTAGGCGAAGTCGACCTTGCCGTACTGCTGGAGGATCGGCAGGTCGCTCTCCCGGGCGCTGCGCACCGGGCCGACGGTGTTGCCGGGCGGCAGGTGGTTGGAGTCGAAGACGGCCAGGAAGCGGGAGATGCCGCCCTCCACCTCGATCGCGTAGACCACGGCGGCCGAGTTGATCCCGGTCTGCGGGCGGGCGTTGACGATGTTGTCGATCTTGACCGCGAGGACCTGGCCCGCCGGCCCGGGGAGCCCCGTGAGGGGCGAGAGCTGCCCGTTGGTGGACGGGCTCGCCGGAGCACTGGCCGACGGTGTCGGCGACGGTGTCGGCGTGGCGGTGGGATGCGACTTGCCGCCGGATCCGCAGCCACCGACACCGACGAGCAGCAGCGCGAAGACCGCAGCCGCCGGAGCGGCGAGCGTGCGCCGCGCAATCCTCGGCATCCGGGACCACCTCCTGCCCCCGCTCCACTGTAGTTCGCCCGTTCGGGTCGGGCGCGGGAAACGGGGGATGCGGAGGGTGGCGGTGCGGGTGCGGTCGGTGGGCGGCTGCGGTCGGGCTGACGGATCGTCAACTCGCCTTCTGCTGCCGCGGAGTTTCCACCCCGACCGGGCGGCGTCCCCGGGCGCACCGCGCTCCCCGGCGGCTGGAGCGGCGCGCCGGACGGTCCGGGGGGACCATGGAAGACGGCTCCGCCGGAGGCGCCGGGTCCGCACCGGGCCCGCCCGTCTCCGGTCACACGGCTGATCTGCTCGGAGGTGGCGGCGATGGAGGAGCGACTCGACCCGGGGAGCGGTGCCAAGCGGGCACGGGAGATCCACCCGTTCCGCGACATGCTGCACGCGATCGCCCAGGCGCCCACGTGGGCGGTGCTGTGGTTGGTCGGGATCTCGATGGGACTGGGCCTGGTCGGCTACCAGGTCACCACGCTCTGGGTGCTGATCCTGTTCGCGGTGGTCTGGGGCGTCACGGTGCTGGCGGTGCTCGGCTGGACCGCGCGCTGGATCATGCAGCACGAGGGCGGCGGGCGGCACCGGCGGGTGGCGCACTGAGCGGCGGGTCGCCGGGCGCGCTGCCCGGCACCGGGAGCGAGGTGAGGGCGGATGACCGGGAACGGTGACGGTGACCGGGCGGCGCAGCCGCCGCGGGTGGTGGTCGGGGTCGACGGATCCGAGTCCTCCCGGGCCGCGCTGCGCTGGGCGGTCCGGCACGCCGGGCTGATCGGCGGCGCGGTCGAGGCGGTCGGCGTGATCGAGGTGCCCCAGGACTTCGGCTGGAACGCGCCGGTGGTGGACACCTCCTTCGACGAGGACATGACCCGGCGCCGGTTCGGCGCGGAACTGCGCACCGTGCTGGGCGAGACGCCGACGGTCGCGGTGCAGGAACTGCTGGTGCGCGGCGACCCGGTGGACGCGCTGGTCGAGGCGGCCCGCGGGGCCGAGCTGGTGGTGGTGGGCAGCCGCGGTCACGGGCGGGTGGCCCGGGCCCTGCTGGGCTCGGTGAGCCAGCAGGTGGCGCAGCAGGCCTCCTGCCCGGTGGTGATCGTGCGACCCGACTAGGCTGCTTCTCCGGCGTGCGGGTTCGAGAACGCCGAGAAGTCCATCGCCAAGCGCCGAGCCGGCCTGGCCGCTGCCGGGCTGGCCGTCGTGCTGGGTGGTGGGTTGCTCACCGCTGTGCCGGCTTCGGCCTCCGGCGGGATCAGGTACAACCCGATCGACACGGCCGGCTCGGCCGTGCAGCTCCGGGTCGACTCCAGCGGGGGCGGGACCTGGCGCCGTAGCGGCCGACCAGGGGCGGAGCAGGGGTAGGGCCGGGGCGGTCGGTACCAGCGTCGCGTCAAGATCCGCTGTGTCGGCGACAAGAGGGCGTCAAGAGCGGCGGGAGGCGATCATCGGCGGCCTAGCGTCTGTGGTGAGGAAAGGCACCGGTTCCGTCCGTGGGGGACCGGACCGGTGCCGCGCCGATGACCGAGCCGGGCCAGGGGGGCCCGGCGACCAACAGCATCGGCGGCCAGGTGATGGGGAGAGGGCGCGCGGCCGGGGGAAACAGGCCGCGCGCCCTCATCATCTGCCGGGCGGGAACCGGACGGCGGTCAGGCCGCCTTGACCGGTCGGTGCAGGGAGTCCAGCGCCGCGCCGGCCTGGTCGGCCAGGGTGACCGCGACCAGCCGGGCCTGTCGGGTGGGGACCACCCCGGGGGTCGGTTCCAGCATGAACCGGCCGATGTACTTGCCGTTGCCGAACATCCGCAGCTCGACGTCCTCGGCCGGCAGGCCGAGCCGGTCGGCGTCCCACGGGTGGTGGCCGATCATCACCGAGCCGTCGTGCTCCAGGCGCGGCGGGTGGCCGAGCAGTGACCCGTACTCGAACCGGCAGCCGCGCAGCTGGAGGAGTTCGACCAGCTGGTCACGGACCTGGTCGACCACGGTCAGCGCCGAGTTGGTGCTGCGGGAGAGCACGGCGGTGTCCCGGATCCGGGCCAGGTAGCCCGCGTCGGTGATCGCCAGTATCCGGAACCGCCTTGCCCGGGCGGCGAGTTGGGAGACCGCGAGGCCGACCACCAGGAGCAGGATCGCGGTGGTCAGGTCGGCGGACTTGCTGATCGCGAACTGCTCGTACGGACGGGTGAAGAAGAAGTCGAAGCAGAGGGCGGCGACCACCGCGGCCACCGCGCCGGCCGACCGCCGGCCCAGCGCCGCCACGGCGACCACTATCACCACCAGGAGCAGGGCCACGTTGGTGTTGGCCATGGTGCCGCGGAACGGCAACAACACGGCGGACAGGGCGAGCGGGCCCGCCACGGCGGCGAGCAGGGCGAGCTGCCGGTGGTCGAACCGGCCGGAGATCGGGCGCATCGTGCACCTCCTGACTCCGGTGTAGCAGCCCGCGGGCCGGACGCAACCCGCACGCGCCAGCGTTGACGCGATTCTTGCGCTGAGCATGCAAAGTCGGCGGCCGGGGCGAGCGGTTCCGCCGGCCCCCTTGCAGTTCGTTCGCGGATGAGTACTGTCGGTCAACGGTGTGCCGGGAAGTCTGGTCGGCGAGAAGGTCGCGGGTGCCCCGGCACGGTCCGGTCCGGCACCGTCGACAGGCCCTCAACCTGGGGAGGCGCCATGGGCGTCGTGGTCCCGATCGTGTTCTTCTGCGCGCTGGTCGCGCTGGTCCTCACCGCGCCGCGGATCGGGCCGGTGCTGGACCGGCGGCGCACCGGGGCGATCGCCGCCGAGCTGACCGCACGTCACGGCTTCCGCCCGAGCAGCGGCGACGCCCCCGACCTGGCCGGGCCGCCGTTCCACTACGGCACCGGGCAGCGCTTCACCGACGAGGTGACCGGCAGCCTGGCGGGCCTGCCGCTCGGCTCGGTCGGCTACCGCTGTCGGGAGAACGGCTCCGCGCACTTCTACGGCGTGCTGCTGGCCCGGCTGCCCGCCCCGGTCGAGTCGCCGATCGAGGTCCGGCACGAGCCCGCCTTCCACTCCACCCGGGTCACCGAGCCACTGCCGGCCCCCCGGGTGCCGAGCGGCGCGCCGTTCTTCGACGTCCGGTACGAGGTCTACGCCAACGACGCGCAGCTGGCCCGCGCCGTGCTGTCCGCCGCCGGCGTGGAGCACCTGCTCACCGCCCCGCAGCCGTGCAGCTGGCGGGTCGAGGGCACCCAACTGCTGCTCTGGCGCAGTGGCGGCTGGTCCTCGGCCACCGCGCTGCTCGGCTCGGTCCGCGCGGTGACCGCCGCCCTGCGGCCGGCCCTGGAGCGGCACGATGCGGGGGTGCGGGAGTAGCGACGCCGGCGAACGGCCGCCCGCCGGGTCGCCGCCTCAGCCGAGGGCGCGGAGGGCGGCCAGCAGGTCGAGGGCCAGGTCGGGCGCGGCGCCGTCGGGCAGCGAGGGGGAGAGGCGGGTGACCAAGGGGGCGTAGCGGCGGTGGATCTCGGCCGCGGCCTCGGGGACCGGGCCGGTGACGGCGAAGGTGTTCAGCACCGAGTCGTCGATCAGCGCGGTCATCTCCGGCCAGCGGCTGCGCACCGAGAGCCGGTGCAGCTCCTCGTGCAGGTCGCCCCAGCCGTGGTGGTCCAGCACCGGGCGGTAGGCGGGGGTGGAGGCGTAGAAGGCCAGGCGTTCGCGGGTGGCGGCGAGGTTGGCCAGGTACTCCTCCTCGGTGCGCCCGGTGGCGGTCAGCACGCTGCCGGCGAGCTCGAACGGGCGGGTGGTCCAGGGGGCGCCGTCGGCCTCGGCCTGGGCGCGGGCGGCGGTGAGCCCGGGCAGCACCTGCTCGCGCAGGTAGCCGGGGGAGGAGAACGGGTGACTGAGGAAGCCGTCGGCCACCGCGCCGGCGGCGCGGGTCATCAGCGGGCCGACGCCGGCCAGCAGGATCCGCGGCGGGCCGGCCGGGACGGGGTCGGGGGAGAAGACCGGGGTCATCACGGTGTGGGTGTAGAAGTCGCCGCGGAAGCGCAGCCGGTCGCCGGTCTGCCAGCTGTGCCAGATCGCCCGCACCGCGTGCACGTACTCGCGCATCCGGGCGGCGGGCCGGTCCCAGGGCATCCCGAAGCGCTTCTCGATGTGCGGCTTCACCTGCGAGCCCAGACCGATGACGGCTCGGCCGCCGGAGGCCTCGTGCAGGCCCCAGGCCTGGTAGGCGAGGGTCATCGGGGTCCGGGCGAAGGCGACCGCGATGCCGGTGGCGAGCTCGATCGTGCTGGTCCGGTCGGCGGCGCGGGCCAGCTGGAGGAACGGGTCGTGGGCGGTCTCGGCGACCAGCAGGCGGTCCGCGCCCCGGCGTTCGGCCTGCTCGGCGGCGGCCAGGATGTGCGCCGGGTGGCCGGAGGCGTAGACGTCGAGGCGGAGGGCGGGGCGCGGACGGTCCGTCAAGGTGGCTCCTGGGGCGGGGCTGGTGCGGCGGGACCGGAACGGTCCGACCCGTAGCCTGCCACGTGCGACACCCGTCGATCGGCGGGAGTGCCCCCGCCGATCGGCTGGAAGCGGCCGTTGGTGACCGAACAGAAGGTGACTGAGCGGTAGCTTTCTCGGGTCGCAACCGTGAACACCCGGTTGCCCTCCTCCACTAGTCCCGTGAAGGTCCGTCACATGACCCTGCCCGCAGTTTCCCGCCGCCCCCGTCGCGGCCTGCTGCGTTCCGCCCTCACCCTCGCCGCCGCCACCCTCGCGCTGGCGCCCGCCCTGCCCGCCGCGGCGGACGCGCCCGGTGCGCCGGCCGCGCCCGCCGGGCCCTCGGCCACCCCGCACCTGGACGCCGTGCAGCAGGTGCTGCGCCAGGTCTCGCCCGGCCTGGAGGGCACCGTCTGGCAGCGCACCGACGGCAACGCGCTGGACGCCCCGGCCGGCGACCCGGGCGGCTGGCTGCTGCAGACCCCCGGCTGCTGGGGCGACCCGAGCTGCACCGACCGCCCCGGCAGCCAGGCGCTGCTGGCGAAGATGACCACCAACATCGCCGGGGCGACCCGGACCGTCGACATCTCCTCGCTCGCCCCGCTGCCCAACGGCGCCTTCGAGGACGCCATCGTGGCCGGGCTCAAGCAGTCGGTGGCGAACGGCCACCGGCTCCAGGTGCGGATCCTGGTCGGCGCCGCGCCGCTCTACAACATCAACGTGCTGCCCACCTCGTACCGCGACGAGCTGGTGGCCAAGCTCGGCGACGCGGCCGGCTCGATCACCCTCAACGTGGCCTCGATGACCACCGCCAAGACCTCCTTCTCCTGGAACCACGCCAAGCTGCTGGTGGTCGACGGGCAGAGCGTGCTCACCGGCGGCATCAACGACTGGAAGGCCGACTACCTGGAGACCACCCACCCGGTCACCGACGCCGACCTGGCGCTCACCGGCCCCGCCGCCGGCACCGCCGGCCGCTACCTGGACACCCTCTGGGGTTGGACCTGCCGCAACACCGGCGTCTTCTCGGCCGCCTGGTTCGCCTCCACCGGCGGCGCCGGCTGCCTGGCCACCATGGAGCAGGACGCCAACCCCGCCCCGGCCCCGACCGGCGGCGTGCCGGTGATCGCGGTCGGCGGCCTGGGCGTCGGCATCCAGGACCGCGACCCCGCCTCGGCCTTCCAGCCCACCCCGGCCGCCGCCCCGGTGGCCGGCCCCGGCACCGGCTGCGGGCCGCTGCCGCTGCCCGACCACACCAACGACGACCGCGACTACGCGACCGTCAACCCGGAGGAGAGCGCGCTGCGGGCCCTGGTCGGCAGCGCCACCAGCCACATCGAGATCTCCCAGCAGGACCTGAACGGCACCTGCCCGCCGCTGCCCCGCTACGACGCCCGGCTCTACGACACGCTGGCGGCCAAGCTGGCCGCCGGGGTGAAGGTGCGGATCGTGGTGAGCGACCCGGCCAACCGCGGCCTGGTCGGCAGCGGCGGCTACTCGCAGATCAAGTCGCTCTCCGAGGTCAGCGACGTGCTGCTGGACCGGATCGGCGCGGTCACCGGCCAGGACCGCTCGGGCGCCAAGCAGCTGATGTGCCGCAACCTGCAGCTGGCCGCCTTCCGCGCGGCGCCCGGCGACCGCTGGGCCGACGGCCACCCCTACGCCCTGCACCACAAGCTGGTCTCGGTCGACGGCGCCGCCTTCTACCTCGGCTCCAAGAACCTCTACCCGGCCTGGCTGCAGGACTTCGGGTACATCACGGAGGACCGCACCGCGGCGGCGCAGCTCGACGCGCAGCTGCTGGCGCCGGAGTGGCAGTACTCGCAGTCGGCGGCGACGGTGGACTACAGCACCGGGCTGTGCAACGCCTGAGCCGATGCGGTCGGGGCGGTCACCGCGCCGGTGGTGACCGCCGGGCCGCGGTCGATCGCCGGGCCGTGGTCGGTCGCCGGGCCGGCCCAGTAGCCGGGCTCCTGGTGGACCGGGCGGAAGCCGGCCGCCGCCGCCAGGGCCAGGCTGGGGCCGTTGGAGCTGGGCGCGGTCCAGCTGGGCAGCCGGCCGCGGTGGCGGGCGGCGGTGGCGGCGGCGAGGACGCAGGCCAGGCCCAGGCCGCTGCGCCGGTACTCCGGGGCGGTGGCGACCGCCAGGTCCTCGTGCGCCAGTCCGCGCAGGTGGGTGACGGCGAGCGCGACCGGGCGGCCCGCCACGAAGGCGCCCCAGGCCCCGCCGGAGCCGGCCAGCGCCCGGGCGGAGCGCCAGGTCTCGGTGAGCCAGCGCAACTCGGCGGGCAGCGCCTCGAGCAGGGGCGCGTCGGCCGGGGTGAGCGGGCGCAGCCGCACCCCGGCCGGCAGCGGGCGGCGGCGCGGGCGGTCCCGCTGCACCAGCACCACCCGGATCCAGGGGAGGACGGGGTCGAAGGTGCGCCCCAGCAGCGGCAGGAAGGGGTCGGGCGCGCTGAACTGGCCGCGCGCGAGCGGGGCGAGGCGTTCGGGGGTGAGCAGGGCGGGGTCGCCGCGCAGCAGGCGGTAGGGACCGCAGTGCACCAGGGCGACCCGGGGAGCGTGCCGGCGGTCGGTCCAGCAGGCGCCGCCGCCGGTGAGCAGGACGTGGGCGGCGAGGGTGCCGGGGCCGGGGCGCTCAGGGTGACCGGGGCGGGGCAGCAGCAGGGGGTGGGACGGGCGGTGGGTCGGGCTGGTGGGCACCTCGCCGAGTCAACCGGCGGGCGGGCGCGGCGGATCCGTCGCTGACGAATCCCTGGCGTGCGGGGGATCGGCTCTGACGGATCCTTGCCGTCCGGGCCGCACGGCAGTGCCGGGTGTGGCTGGCATGGCTGGTGTGGCGGGCGTGGCGCCGGCGGTGCGTATCAGTAGTGTCGCGGACTCGTCAATACAGTGTCAATCCGGGCCGATCAGGCGTCAGGAAGTCGTCAGAGAGCCGTGATCGGCCGGTTGCGCACGGTTGGCTGGCCTGGTCGGCGGCCGGGCGCCCGGCCGCCGACGTCCCGCCGGGCTGTCGCGGCCCGCGCACGCCCGTGCCCTTGAGAGAGTCCCCCCGCATGCCGCCGCTCGCCCCCGCGCCGACCGAACCGCCCGTCCGCCAGGACGCCCTTGCCGACCAGTCGGTGACGCCTCGTCACCGCGCGGTCGGCAGTGCGCTGTTCGACCCCAAGCAACTGGTCACCGCCTTTCCGGAGGCCCTGCGCAAGCTGCACCCGCGGCTGATGGTGCGCAACCCGGTGATGTTCGTGGTCGAGGTCGGCTCGGCGCTCACCACGCTGTCGGCGATCCTCCAGCCGAGCCTGTTCGCCTGGGTGATCAGCGGCTGGCTCTGGCTCACCGTCATCTTCGCCAACCTGGCGGAGGCGGTGGCCGAGGGTCGCGGGAAGGCCCAGGCCGAGTCGCTGCGCCGGGCCCGGACCGGCACCGTGGCGCGCCGACTGCGTGGGTGGCGGTTCGGACAGGAGCGGCCGGAGGAGGAGGCGGTGCCGGCCGAGACGCTGCGGCTGCACGACTTCGTGGTGGTCGAGGCGGGCGGGACCATCCCCGGCGACGGGGACGTGGTGGAGGGCATCGCCGCGGTCGACGAGTCGGCGATCACCGGCGAGTCGGCCCCGGTGGTCCGGGAGGCCGGCGGCGACCGCTGCGCGGTGACCGGCGGTACCAAGGTGCTCTCCGACCGGATCGTGGTGCGGATCACCGCCAAGCCCGGGCTCACCTTCATCGACCGGATGATCGCCCTGGTCGAGGGCGCGGAGCGGCAGAAGACGCCCAACGAGATCGCGCTCAACCTGCTGCTGGCCGCGCTCACCATCGTCTTCCTGCTCTGCGTGGTCACCCTGCAGCCGTTCGCCATCTACGCGCACGCCGAGCAGACCATCGCCGTGCTGGTGGCCCTGCTGGTGGCGCTCGCACCGACCACGATCGGCGCGCTGCTCTCGGCGATCGGCATCGCCGGGATGGACCGCCTGGTGCAGCGCAACGTGCTCGCCATGTCGGGCCGGGCGGTGGAGGCCGCCGGCGATGTGGACACCCTGCTGCTGGACAAGACCGGCACCATCACCTTCGGCAACCGCCAGGCGGTGCGCTTCCTGCCCGCGCCCGGCGTCGAGCCCTACCAGCTGGCCGAGGCGGCCCAACTCTCCAGCCTGGCCGACGAGACGCCCGAGGGGCGCTCGATCGTGGTGCTGGCCAAGCAGTACGGGCTGCGCGAACGGGCCGAGGGTGAGCTGGGCCGGCTGGAGTTCGTGCCGTTCAGTGCCCAGAGCCGGATGAGCGGGGTGGACCTGACCTGGCCGGACGCCCCGGCGATCGAGATCCGCAAGGGGGCCGCGACGGCCGTCTCCACCTGGGTCTACCAGCGCGGTGGCCTGGTCGAGGGCTCGGTGCTGGAGGCGGTGGACGTGATCGCCGGGCACGGCGGCACCCCGCTGCTGGTCGCGGTGCAGGACCGGCACGGCGCGCGGGTGCTGGGCATCGTGCAGCTCAAGGACGTGGTCAAGGAGGGCATCCGGCAGCGCTTCGCGGAGCTGCGCGAGATGGGCATCCGGACCGTGATGGTGACCGGGGACAACCCGCGGACCGCCGCCGCGATCGCCGCCGAGGCCGGGGTGGACGACTTCCTGGCCGAGGCCACCCCGGAGGACAAGCTGGCGTTGATCAAGCGCGAGCAGGCGGCCGGCAAGTTGGTGGCGATGACCGGCGACGGGACCAACGACGCGCCCGCCCTGGCCCAGGCCGACGTCGGGGTGGCGATGAACACCGGTACCTCGGCCGCCAAGGAGGCCGGGAACATGGTCGACCTGGACTCCAACCCGACCAAGCTGATCGAGATCGTCCAGATCGGCAAGCAACTGCTGATCACCCGCGGGGCGTTGACCACCTTCTCGATCGCCAACGACGTGGCCAAGTACTTCGCGATCATCCCCGCGATGTTCGGTCGCGCCTACCCCGGCCTGCGCGACCTCAACGTGATGGCGCTGCACAGCCCGACCTCGGCGATCGCCTCGGCGATCGTCTTCAACGCGCTGATCATCGTGGCGCTGATCCCGCTGGCGCTGCGCGGCGTGCGCTACCAACCCGCCTCGGCGGCCCAGTTGCTGGCCCGCAACCTGCGGGTCTTCGGGCTGGGCGGGTTGGTGCTGCCGTTCGTCGGGATCAAGCTGATCGACCTGCTGGTGGTGCAGTTCCTGTTCTGAGGCCCGCGAGCCGGCTCCGGTCAGCGGGTCTCGATGACCACCGACTCGATGATCACGTCGTCGACCGGGCGGTCGGTGCGGGGGTTGGTCTGCGTCGTCGCGATGGCGTCGACGACCTTCTGGCTCGCGTCGTCGGTGACCTCGCCGAAGATGGTGTGCTTGCCGGTGAGCCAGCTGGTGGGCGCGACCGTGATGAAGAACTGCGAACCGTTGGTGCCCGGGCCGGCGTTGGCCATGGCCAGCAGGTAGGGCTTGGTGAAGGCCAGGTCGGGGTGGCACTCGTCGCCGAACTTGTAGCCGGGGCCGCCGGTGCCGTTGCCCAGCGGATCACCGCCCTGGATCATGAAGCCCTCGATGACCCGGTGGAAGATCGTTCCGTCGTACAGCTTCTCGGTGGTCTTCTTCCCGGTCTCCGGGTTGATCCACTCCCGCTCGCCCTTGGCGAGCTCCACGAAGTTCTTCACCGTCTTGGGGGCATGGTCCGGCAGCAGGCGGATCTCGATGTCGCCCTGGTTGGTCTTCAGCGTCGCGTACAGCTGTTCGGCCATGGTGGTTCCTCTCCTCATCCCGGCCTCGTCCTGGCCGGTTCGAGAGGTGAGCCTTGCACACCGGGTCGCCGTGTCCCCGGCTCCGCGCGCAACCCCGGCCGCAACACCTCCGAACGAGGGACAGCGGGGTGCCGCCGCGGTGCTGCGCTGCCCGAAGTGCTAGGAGGACGTCAGGAACGGGCGGGTGGCCGTGAAGATTCCGTCAGGAGCTGACAATTTGTTGCTTCGGCCACCTAACGTTCGTGCTCCCGAGGCCGGTTGGTGTGGTCTTGGCGATCTCGATGCGACCGCGCGGCGTCCGGCCGGCGGGCGAGGACGACTCCGTGGAGTCCCTGGCGTGGGGTGGGTGGCGATGCGCGAACGGAAGACGACGGGGGTCGGGGTCTTCGGCCCGCCCCCGGTCCGGCGGGCGGCGACGGCCACCGTGGTCCGCGACCGCCACTGGCCCGCCGCCGCCCGCCGCGCCGCGGGCTGCGCGCTGGCCTTCGCCGCCCTCGCGGTGCTGGTCGACTGGGGCACCGGCGGCCTGACGTTGCTGCGCGCCGCGCTCTGGGTCGGGCTCGCCTGGTGCATCTTCGCCGTCCTCGTCCCGCCGCGGGTGAGCGCCGGCCCGGGCTGGCTGGAGGTGCGCGAACTGCTGCGCGCCCGCCGGGTCCGCACCGACGCGCTGGTGGTACTCCGGCAGAACGGCAGCATCGCCGTCCACCTCACCCTGCGCGACGCCCACGGCTCCTGGGTGGAGCTCGACCCCGGGGTGCTCCGCGAGAACCCGCTGCTCTGGCACCAGTTGGACACCGCCGCCCGGCAGGCGGAGAGCGCGGGCACCCTGCAGGAAGGCGCCGAGGTGCTGCGGGGGCTGGCGGACGCGGTGCTGGGCGAGGAGGTCCGCGGGGTGCTGCGGCGGTCGGGGCTGGGGTGACGGTGCGTTCGGCCGCCGGGCGCCCCCGCCGCTCTCACCCCGCGGTCTCCAGGACGGCTCGCAGGCGGGCGAGGCACTCGGTGGCGAAGGCCGGGTAGCTGTCCCAGTAGTAGGACACCCCGCTGACGCCGACGGCGACGGCCCAGGCCCGGGCCCGCTGCCAGGTCAGCTCGTCGAGGCCCAGGGCGTCCCGGTACGCCTGGCGGGCCGCCGCGGGCAGGTCCCACAGCGGCGAGTGCTCGGCGTCGGGGAACCCGACCGACAGGCAGCCGAAGTCGATCACCGCGTGCAGCTTCCCCTGCCGGACCAGCAGGTTGGCCGGCCTGAGGTCGCCGTGCAGCCACACCTGGCGGCCGGCGGGCCCGGGCAGCGTGAGGGCGCGCCGCCACAGCTGCTGCAGCCGCGCGAGGTCGAGGTCGAGCTCCTCGATGGCCCGGCAGGCGTCGAAGGCTCGGCCGACCCAGCCGTCACAGGCCGCCAGATCGCCCCCGCGGTACCAGCTGAGCTCACCCTGGCGGGTGGCGCCCATCAGCGGGACGTCGTGCAGGCGTTGGACGACCCCGGCCAGGTCGGCGCCGAAGGCGGCCCAGTCGGTGACCGATTCCGCGGTGGGCTCCGCGCCGTCGATCCAGCGGTACACCGACCAGGCGAGCGGGAACGCGGCGCTCGGGGTGCCGCGGTGCACCGGCTCGGGAATCCGGCAGGGCAGCCGCGGTGCCAGGCGGGGCAGCCAGGTCTGCTCCTTCCGCAGCGCCTGCGCGGTGTCCGCGGTGCGCGGCAGGCGCAGCAGCAGCCGGTCGCCGAGCCGGAACATCCGGTTGTCGGTGCCCGCGCCGGCCGGCGCGAGCGGGAGGTCGGCCCACTGCGGCAGCTGCTCCCGCAGCAGGGCGCGGACGGTCGCCTCGTCCACCGTGATCTCGTTCTCGTGAAGTGTCACGGGGGGAGCCTGCCGTCGGGCCGCCGCCGCTGCCAGTGCTTTTCCGGGGCGCAGCGCCTTCTCCGGGGCGTCAGGGGGGCGTCAGGAGCCACCGGCTCGGCGTTAGGGATGCGTCAAGGAGGAGTGAAGGCGAGGAGTGGGTGGTGTCTTATGGATCAGGTGATGAGCCCCACGCTTGACCAATGAATGTAAGGCGCTAGGATCATCTCACCTGATAAACGAAGGGCCGCTGCGAGTGCGGTCCACAACCGAGGGAAGTGCAGCACATCATGGCCGAGTTCACCCGGGTCATCGTCGGCGTCAGCGGTTCGGCCCGCAGCGCGGCGGTCCTGCAGCGCGCGGCCGCGGAGGCGGCCCGGCGCGGTGCCGAGCTCGTGCCCGTGATCGCCTGGACCCCGGTCGGCGGCGAGCAGGTCTACCGCACCCACCCGTGCCCGTCGCTGGCGAAGGAGTGGGAGAAGGCCGCCCGTGCCCGGCTGGACGAGGTCTTCACCGACGTCTTCGGCGGCTACCCGGCCGGCCTGGCGGTCACCCCCGTGGTGATCCGCGGCGAGGCGGGGCCCTCGCTGCTCCAGGTCGCCGACCGCGCCGACGACGTCCTGGTGATCGGCGCCGGCCGCCGCGGCAAGCTGCGCCGCCTCTTCTCCGGCGAGGTCGCCCGGCACGTCCTGGCCCACGCCCGCTGCGCCGTCACCGCGGTGCCGGCCGAGGCCAAGCTGCCCACCAGCCGGCGCGGCAAGCTGGAGCTGGTCAAGGCGGCCTGAGGCACGCACCGGCAGCACGAGCACTTCGCGGGTGGCCCGCCCCGGCAACAGCCGGGGCGGGCCGTCCGTGCGTTCGGCGTGAACGCGGGGCGTGCGGGCTACGACAACCCCTCCGCCAGCGGCCCGAGGGCCAGTGCCGGCAGGAAGTTGAGCAGGGCCAGCACCAGGGCCGCGCCGGTGGCCAGGGTGACGAAGTTGATCCCGGAGGCGCGCAGCGTGCCGACCGTCACCGCGCCGGGGCGCTGCCGGGCCAGCCTGCCGCCCAGCGCCAGGACGAAGGCGATCGGGACGTAGCGGCCGAGCAGCATGGCGATCGGCATCAGCGTGTTGTGGAAGTCGGTGGCTCCGTTGAAGCCCGACATCGCACTGCCGTTGCTCTGGGTGTTGCTGGTGTAGGCGTAGATCAGCTCGGTCAGGCCGTGCGGACCCGGGTTGCCCATGTCCGCCGCGCCGTCCTGGCCCAGGCCCACCGAGAGTGCCGAGCAGACCAGGACCACGGTCGGCGAGACCAGCGCGTACATCACCACGTAGCGCATCTCACCCAGGCCGATCCGCTTGCGCAGGTACTCCGGGGTGCGCCCGACCATCAGGCCGCCGATGAACACCGCGATCAGCACCGCCACCAGCAGCCCGTACAGTCCGCTGCCGGTGCCGCCGGGGGCGATCTCGCCGAGCATCATCGCGGCCAGCAGCACGCCGCCGCCCAGGCTGGAGAAGCTGTCGTAGGAGGCGCCGCCGGCGCCGTCCGCGCTGGAGGTGGCCGAGACGCCGAACAGGGTGCTGCCGGGCACGCCGAACCGGGTCTCGGTGCCCTCGTACGAGCCGCCGACCGCGGCCGCGACCGGGCTGTGGACCGAGTGCTGGGCGAGCGAGGCGGCGCCGAGCAGCAGGCCGAACAGGATGCCGACCACCGCCAGCAGGGTCCAGGACTGCTTCAGGCTGCCGACCATCCGGCCGAAGGTGCGGATGAAGGCGGTCGGGACCAGCAGCATCAGCACGATCTCGATCGCGTTGCTGATCGCGTTCGGGTTCTCGAAGGGGTGCGCGCTGCTGGCGTTGAAGAAGCCGCCGCCGTCCCCGGAGAAGAGCTTCACCGACTCCCAGGAGCCCACCGGGCCGCCGATCAGGGTCTGCCGGGCGCCGGTCAGCGTGCTGACGGTGTGGTTGCCGGCCAGGTTCTGCTCGACGCCGAGGCCGATCAGCAGCAGGCCGGAGACGACGGCGAGCGGCAGCAGCACCCGGCCGATGGTGCGGATCAGGTCGACCCAGAAGTTGCCCAGCTCGTCGGTGCCGTGCCGGACCAGGCCGCGGATCAGCGCCAGTGCGGCGCAGACGCCCACGGCCGCCGAGGCGAAGGCCTGCACGCCCAGGCCCGCCATCACCACCAGGTGGCCGGTGCCGGTCTCCGGCACGTAGTTCTGCCAGCTGGTGTTGGTGGTGAAGCTGACCGCGGTGTCCAGTGCGGTGCGCCAGGGCATCCCACCGATCCCGCGCGACCAGGGCAGGTGGCCCTGGCCGACCAGCAGGGCGAAGAGCGCGGCGATGCTCGCCACGGTGAAGGCGAGCAGCGCCAGCAGGTAGTGCCGCCAGTCCTGTTCGCGGTCCGGGTCGATGCCGCAGAGCCGGTAGAAGCCGCGCTCCACCCGCAGGTGGCGGCCGCCGTCGAGCTGGCGGGCCATGAAGTCGCCGAGCGGGACGTGCAGCCCCACCACGACGGCGATGATCAGGAAGGCTTGCATCAGGGCGATCACGGGTCAGGCCCCCTGCTTCGGGTAGGTGCGGTCGAGGGCCAGGTTGAGCTGGAGCACGTCGACGACGGGCTCGCCGAGGACGCCCAGGGCGCGTCCGGTGGTGTACTTCGCGACCAGGGTGCGGACCTGGTCCTCGGTCAGGTGGCGGGTGTCGGCCACCCGGGGGACCTGGAGGGCCGCGTAGGCCGGGCTGATGTCCGGATCCAGGCCGCTGCCGCCGGCGGTGACCGCGTCCGGCGGGACCACCGGGTGGGCCGGCGCGTCGCCGCGCACCGGCACGGTGACCGCTGCGGTGTAGTCGGCGCCGGGGGTCGCGCAACTCACCGGCACGCCCTGGTAGTTCGCCAGGAACGGGGTGGCCGGGCAGGCCTGGTTGAGGCTCACCACCTTGGTGACCCGGCCGCTGGTGCCGCCGTCGTGGTAGACGCCGAGCACCGCGCCGACCCCGTCGGCGGTGCAGTACGGGCGGGAGCCGTCCACGTGCTCCAGTCGGCCGACGGCCAGGCTGCGGGCACAGACCTGGGTGAGCAGGCCGGGCTTGTAGGTCGTGGGGTCGTTG
Organism: Kitasatospora sp. LaBMicrA B282; assembly: GCF_050325825.1. Classification (NCBI taxonomy): domain Bacteria; kingdom Bacillati; phylum Actinomycetota; class Actinomycetes; order Kitasatosporales; family Streptomycetaceae; genus Kitasatospora; species Kitasatospora sp. LaBMicrA B282. The sequence goes on along the minus strand of NZ_JBNQTI010000137.1, from coordinate 9,100 downwards.
CCGGTCTCCAGGGTGTCGACCACGTTCTGCGGGCCGAGGTTGCCGGCACCCGAGGCCGTCGGGTCGTAGCCGTCGCCGCTGCCGGCGTCGGAGGGCCGGGTCTGGAAGTACTGCGGCAGCGCGTTGCCCTTGCCGTCGGTGAAGGCCTGGCCGATCAGCCGGCTGCCGACCACCGAGCTGTCCGGGCCCTTGAGCAGCGAGCCGCGGGCCGCGCCGGACAGGCCGGGGACGTGGGCCAGCGCGGTCATGCCGAGCGGGTAGAGCAGGCCGGTGACCAGGGTGAGCAGGAGCACCACCCGGAGCGCGGCGAGGTGCTGGGAGAGCCACACGGGCAGTCGAGTCATGTCTCTCGCCTCAGATCCCCGGGATGAACTGGACAAAGCAGAGGTCGATCAGCTTGATCGCGACGAACGGCACCAGCACCCCGCCCAGGCCGTAGACCCAGAGGTTGCGGGTGAGCAGCGCCGAGGCGGAGGCCGGGCGGTAGCGCACCCCGCGCAGTGCCAGCGGGATCAGCGCGACGATCACCACGGCGTTGAAGATCACCGCGGAGAGGATCGCCGACATCGGCGAGTGCAGGTGCATGATGTCCAGCGCGTGCAGGCTGGGGTAGACCGCACCGAACATCGCGGGCAGGATCGCGAAGTACTTGGCGATGTCGTTGGCGATCGAGAAGGCGGTCAACGCGCCTCGGGTGATGAGCAGTTGCTTGCCGATCTCGACGATCTCGATGATCTTCGTCGGGTCGGAGTCGAGGTCGACCATGTTCCCGGCCTCCTTGGCGGCCGAGGTGCCGGTGTTCATCGCCACCCCGACGTCCGCCTGGGCGAGGGCGGGCGCGTCGTTGGTGCCGTCGCCGGTCATCGCGACCAGGTGGCCGCCGGCCTGCTCCTGCCTGATCAGTGCGAGCTTGTCCTCGGGGGTGGCCTCGGCCAGGAAGTCGTCGACCCCGGCCTCGGCGGCGATCGCGGCGGCGGTGACCGGGTTGTCGCCCGTGATCATCACGGTCCGGATGCCCATCCGGCGCAGCTCGTCGAAGCGGGCCCGCAGGCCCGGCTTGACCACGTCCTTGAGGTGGATCACGCCCAGCACCCGGGCGGGGGCGCCGGAGTCGTCGTGCTCGGCCACCGCCAGCGGGGTGCCACCGGCCGCCGAGACCCGGGTCACCGCGTCGTCCAGCTCGGCCGGCACGGCTCCGCCGCGCTCGGTCACCCAGGTGGCCACCGCGGCCGCGGCGCCCTTGCGCAGGCAGCGTCCGGAGGGGAGGTCGACACCCGACATCCGGGTGGTGGCGCTAAATGGCACAAAGGCCGCGCCCTCGATCTGACGATCAGTCAGATCATGCCGGTCGCGGGCGAAGACGACGATCGAGCGGCCCTCGGGCGTCTCGTCGGCCAGGCTGGCGAGCAGCGCCGCCTCGGCCAGCTCCCGCTCACCGACCGCGCCGACCGCCAGCAGCTCGGCGGCCTGGCGGTTGCCGAAGGTGATGGTGCCGGTCTTGTCCAGCAGCAGGGTGTGCACGTCGCCGGCGGCCTCCACCGCCCGGCCCGACATGGCGAGCACGTTGCGCTGCACCATCCGGTCCATGCCGGCGATGCCGATCGCCGAGAGCAGCGCGCCGATCGTGGTCGGGATCAGGCAGACCAGCAGCGAGACCAGCACGATCCCGGTGACGCCGTTGCCGTCGATCACCGTGGTGTTGTGCGCGGCCGCGTCGTAGTGCTTGGAGAAGACCGCCATCGGCTGGAGCGTGACCACCGCCATCAGGAAGACGAAGGTCAGCATGGTGAGCAGCAGGTTGAGCGCCAGCTCGTTCGGGGTCTTCTGCCGGTTCGCCCCCTCCACCAGGGAGATCATCCGGTCCAGGAAGCTCTCGCCGGGCTCCTGGGTGATCCGCACCACCACCCGGTCGGAGAGCACCCGGGTGCCGCCGGTGACCGCGCTCCGGTCGCCGCCCGACTCGCGGATCACCGGGGCGGACTCACCCGTGATCGCGGACTCGTCGATGCTGGCCACGCCCTCCACCACGTCGCCGTCGCCCGGGACCAACTGCCCGGCCTCGACCACCACGTGGTCGCCGCGCCGCAGGTCGCCGGCCGCCACCTGCTGCTCGGCACTGCTCGCGGGCCAGTTCGCCAGCCGGCGGGCGGTGGTCTGCCGGCGGGTGGTGCGCAGCGTCTCGGCCTGCGCCTTGCCGCGGCTCTCCGCGACCGCCTCCGCCAGGTTGGCGAAGACCACGGTCAGCCAGAGCCAGCCGGTGATCAGCAGGGCGAAGAGCGAGGGGTGCCACAGGGCCAGGCCGGTGGTGAGGGCGGCGCCCACCTCGGTCACGAACATCACCGGGTTGCGGACCAGGGTGACCGGGTTGAGCTTGCGCAGCGCCTGCGGCAGCGCCCGCCAGAGCTGTTGGGGATCGAGGATCCCGGCCCCCACTCTGCGCGGGGCGGCGGCGGGTGCCGGGGGCGGCACGGCCGAGGTGGTGTCCGACCGGACCGGGGCGGTGGCGGACATCAGAACTTCTCCGGGTACTTCAGGGCCAGGACCAGGTAGCCGACCAGGGCTGCCGCGATCACCAGGCCGACGATGTTGTCGATGCTCATGGGCCTCGTCCGAGAGAGCTGGTGGAGGGTGGACACATGCCTCCGGGCGGCCGCCAGGGGAAGGACGGGCGGCCGCCCGGAGGGGACTTGGGGAGGCGGGGCCTCTCGGCTGCGCGCGGAGTTCAGGCGCGCGCAGGTGCGGCGCAGCGGCGCGGCAGGGCCGGCCCGGGGGCGGCGGGAGCCGTCGGCAGCGGGGTCGGCGCGGGGGCGGCCAGCTGTGGGTCGACGGTCAGCGTGCTGACGCCGAGCGGGGCGGCGAGCGCGCGCAGGGCCGGCTCGGCGAGCACGATCCACGGCTGCGCGGCACCCAGCACCGCGGCCAGCTGTTCGCCGGAGCTGAAGGCGACCGCGGTGCGGGCGCCCAGCGGGGTGCGGAAGAAGCGGGGGGTGTGCCCCAGCGGACCCGACCGGATGGGGACCAACAGGTGTCCGGCCGGGATGCGATCCTCGGGCTCGGGGGCCTCGGCGATCCGCTGCTGCTTCATGGCATGCCTCCACACGGTGGTCGTCTCGGGGTGCGCCCGCCGCACCCGGTGGGGCACCGGGTGCGGCGGGGCACAGCAGTGACGCTACGCCCGCCGCCCCGGGGCCCGGCTGCCCTCCTGACGCCTCCTTGATCCCGAAGCCCGATGTCCTGACACGGTGTTGACACCGCTGCTCGGAGGCTGCGCGCAGACGGCGGACGCCGCCTCGGGCAGGCCCGGGACGGCGTCCGAAAAGCGGTGTGCGGTACGGCGGCGAGCGGCGGGTTCAGCCGGCCGCGGCGCGGATCGCCGAGGTGGGGCAGAGCGCGAGCGCGGTGCGCACGGCCGCCAACTGCTCGGCCGCCGGCTCGGCGGTGAGCAGCACCACCGTGCCGTCCTCCTCGCTCTGGTCGAAGACCGCGGGCGCGGTCAGCGCGCACTGGCCCGAGCCGCAGCAGCGGTCCGGGTCGGCGGTCAGTCTCACGCCGACTCCTCCGTCCAGGTCACCGGGAGGGTCAGCGGGCCGTAGTGCACGTAGTCGTCCCGCATGGTGATCTGCTCGGCGGGGACGGCCAGGTGCAGCGAGGGGAAGCGCTCGAAGAGCTCCCGCCAGGCGACCGCGAGGGTGGTGCGGGCCAGGTGCTGGCCCAGGCACTGGTGGGCGCCGTGGCCGAAGGCGACGTGGCCGTGGTCGTCCCGGGTCAGGTCCAGCCGGTCCGGCTCGGCGAACCGCTCCGGGTCGCGGTTGGCGGCGCCGAGCGCGACCACCACCACCTCGCCCTCCTTGACCTGCTGCCCGGCGAACTCGGTGTCCGTCAGGGCCCAGCGACTGGCGCCGTAGTGCGAGATGGTCAGGTAGCGCAGCAGTTCCTCGACGGCGCCGTCCGACAGCTCCGGGCGCTCGCGCAGCAGGGCCAGCTGGTCCGGGTGCTGCAACAGGGCGAAGACGCCCTGCGCCAGCATGTTCCCGGTGGTGTCGAAACCTCCGTTGATCAGGGTGCTGACCAGGTTCATCAGCTCCTTGTCGTCGACCTTGCCGCCGCGCACCAGGTCGCCGACCAGGCCCTCGCCGGGCTGCGCCAGCTGCGGCGGCACGAAGCCGCCGAGGAACTCGCCCAGCCCGGTAATGGCGTCGATCGCCTCGGGGATGGTGCTGGTGATCTTGCCGAGGGCGTCCACGTGGCGCTGCAACGCGGCCCGCTCGGTCTCCGGGATGCCGACCAGCTCGGACATCACCCGGGACGGCACCGGCACCGCGAAGTGCTCCACCAGGTCGGCGCCCGGGCCGGCCGCGGCCAGCACGTCCAGCTGCTCGCGGGTGATCCGCTCGATCAGCGGCAGCAGTTCGCGCACCCGGCGCACCGTGAAGAACCCGGTGAGCAGCTTGCGGTAGTGGCCGTGCTCCGGGTCGTCGGTCTTGGCGAAGGCACCGGGCTCGGCCGGCGCCGCGTAGTGCAGCTCGGTCGGCACCGGGGGCACCAGGCCCTCCTGGCGGGCGCTGAACGCCGGGTCGGTGAGCAGGGCCTTGGCCTCGGAGTGCCGGGTGACCAGCCAGCCGACCGGGCCGCTGGGGAAGGAGAGCCGGGCCAGGCCCTCCTCGCGCAGCGGCCGGTACCCGTCGGGCGGGCTGAACGGGCAGCTGCGCGCAGTGGGCAGCTGGACGGGCGCCGGCTCGGTGTCCGTCATGGGACTCTCCCTCGATCGGGCTCACAGTGGGCGGACAGGGTAACCGGCACCCCAGTGGGGAAATCCCTAAGGCCGGACAACTGCCGTGCCGTCAAGGTCCGTCGGCCGTCGGCCGAGCGGTTCGCCGGTCTTCTAAGGGTTTTTCTGGTCTTCTGCGCCGCCGGCGGTTTCCGTGCGAGGCCGTCACTAGCATCGGCCGCCTGGGCCGGTCGGGCCCGTCCTGCGGGAGAGGAACGCGTCGCATCCGCCGGATCCAGGTTCACGAAGGTCTACGAAGGTCAGTGGAGCGCGCCTCATGAACGGGTCAGCACAGGGGATTCCGGACGACGGAATCGCCATCATCGGCATGTCCTGCCGCCTCCCGCAGGCGGCCGATCCGCAAGCCTTCTGGACGCTGCTCCGGGACGGCACGAGCGCCGTCACCGAGACGCCCGCCGACCGCGGGGACGCGGCCGTCCCGGACGACCTGGACCCCATGGCCCCCGGGCGCAACGCCCGGCACGGCGGGTACCTGGACGCCGTCGACCGGTTCGACGCCGCCTTCTTCGGCATCTCGCCGCGCGAGGCCGCCGCGATGGACCCGCAGCAGCGGCTCGTCCTCGAACTGGGCTGGGAGGCCCTGGAAGACGCCGGCGTGCTGCCCGAGCGGGTGCGCGGGCGGCAGGCCGGCGTCTTCGTCGGCGCGATCCACGACGACTACGCCACCCTGGTGCACCGCAGCGGCCCCGCCGCCGTCGGCCACCACACCGCCGCCGGCCTGAACCGCGGCATCATCGCCAACCGTCTCTCCCACCTGCTCGACCTGCACGGACCCAGCCTCACCGTCGACAGCGGCCAGTCCTCCTCGCTGGTCGCCGTCCACCTGGCCTGCGAGAGCCTGCGCCGCGGCGAGTCCGAACTCGCCCTGGCCGGTGGCGTCAACCTCAACCTGGCCGCCGAGCGCGGCGCGGTCACCGCCGAGCTGCGCGCGCTCTCGCCGGACGGCCGCTGCTACACCTTCGACGAGCGGGCCAACGGCTTCGTCCGGGGTGAGGGCGGCGGCCTGGTGCTGCTCAAGCCGCTGGCCGCGGCCCGCGCCGACGGCGACCGGATCCACGCGGTGATCCTGGGCAGCGCGGTCAACAACGACGGTGGCGGCGCCGCACTGACCGTGCCCGACCGGGACGCCCAGCAGCAGGTGCTGCGGCAGGCCTGCGCGGCCGCCGGGATCGAGCCCGGGCGGCTGCAGTACGTCGAACTGCACGGCACCGGCACCAAGGTCGGCGACCCGATCGAGGCCGCGGCGCTGGGCGCCGTGGTCGGCGCGGCCCGCCCGGCCGGCCGGCCCTTGGCCGTCGGCTCGGTGAAGACCAACATCGGCCACCTGGAAGGCGCGGCGGGCATCGCCGGGCTGCTCAAGGCGGTGCTCGCGCTGCGCCACCGCGAGCTGCCGGCCAGCCTCAACTTCCGCACCCCGAACCCGGAGATCCCGCTGGGCCGGCTCAACCTGCGGGTGCAGCAGGAGCGGGCGCCGTGGCCGGCGGAGCCGGGCGAGCAGCTGCTGGGCGGGGTCAGCTCGTTCGGCATGGGTGGGACCAACTGCCATGTGGTGGTGGGTGGTTGGGAGGAGGTGGCGCCGGCTTCGGCTGCGCTGGCTGAGCCGGCGGTGGAGATGCCGCCGGTGGTGCCGTGGGTGGTGTCCGGCAGGTCGGTGGCGGCGTTGCGGGGGCAGGCGGCGGCGTTGGGGGTGGTGGCGGACGCGGAGCCGGTGGCGGTGGGGCGGGCGTTGTCGGGCTCGCGGACGCTGTTCGAGCACCGGGCGGTGCTGCTGGGCGCCGACCGGGCGGGTGCGCTGGCGGCGTTGGCGGCGGGCGAGCCGGCGGCGGGCGTGGTGGAGGGGATGGCGGCTGCTCAGGGGAAGGTGGTGTTCGTCTTTCCGGGGCAGGGGTCGCAGTGGGTGGGGATGGCTGCGGAGCTGCTGGTGGAGTCGCCGGAGTTCGCGGCGCGGATGGGGGAGTGTGCGGCGGCGTTGGCGCCGTTCGTGGCGTGGGACCTGTTCGAGGTGTTGGGCGATGCGGCTGCGTTGGAGCGCGTCGATGTGGTGCAGCCGGTGTTGTGGGCGGTGATGGTGTCGCTCGCGGAGGTGTGGCGGGCGCACGGGGTCACGCCTGCGGCGGTGGTGGGGCACAGTCAGGGTGAGATTGCGGCTGCGGTGGTGGCGGGTGCACTCTCGCTGGCGGACGGCGCGCGGGTGGTGGCCCTGCGCAGCAAGGCGATCCGGGCGATCGCCGGGCGCGGTGGTATGGTCTCCACCGCGCTGCCCGCCGAGCGGGTGGGCGACTGGGACGGTCGTCTCTCGGTGGCTGCGATCAACGGTCCCGGGTCGATCGTGGTCTCCGGCGACAACGACGCGCTGGAGGAGCTGCTGGAGCGCTGCGCCGCCGAGGAGGTACGGGCCCGTCGGATTCCGGTGGACTACGCCTCGCACTCGGCGCATGTCGAGGCGTTGGAAGCGGAGTTGTTGGAGGTCCTGGCGCCGATCGTGCCGCGGTCCTCGCTGGTGCCGTTCCATTCGACGGTGACTGGCGAGTTGTTGGACACGGCGGGGTTGGACGCTGGGTACTGGTTCCGCAATCTGCGGCAGACCGTGCAGCTGGAGCCGACCGTGCGTGCCCTGCAGGCTGCCGGTCACACGGTGTTCGTGGAGGTCAGTCCGCATCCGGTGCTCACCCTGCCGGTGCAGGAGACCGCCTCGGAGGCGGTCGTCACCGGCACGCTGCGCCGTGACGAGGGTGGTCTGCGTCGCTTCCTGACTTCCGCCGCCGAGTTGTTCGTCCAGGGCGTTGCGGTCGACTGGCGGCTACCGGTCGGCGCGGGCCGGGTCGAGCTGCCCACCTACGCCTTCCAGCGGGAGCGTTACTGGATCGATGCGCTGCCCGGACCTGTGCTCTCGTCTGTTCCTGCGCTTTCAGCGGTGCCCGCGCCCGCGCCCGCGGTCGGCGACCGGCGGGAGCCGCTGGACCTGGTGCGCGCGCACGCCGCCGTGGTGCTCGGCCACGCCGACGCCCGGGCGATCGGGGCCGCCCGGACCTTCAAGGAGCTCGGCTTCGACTCGGTGACCGCGGTCGAACTGCGTGACCGGCTCGCCCGGGCGACCGGTCTGAGCCTGCCGTCCGCGCTGCTCTACAACCACCCCACGCCGGCCCGGCTGGCCGACCACCTGGCGCTGCTCCAGCAGGGGCCGGCCGCCGCCGGTGCCGCGGCCGAGCGGGCGAACCGGGTGGCCGACGACCCGGTGGTGATCGTCGGCATGGCCTGCCGCCTGCCGGGCGGGGTGGACTCGCCCGAGGCGCTCTGGGAGCTGGTGCTGGCCGGCGGCGACGCGGTCGGTGACTTCCCCACCGACCGCGGCTGGGACCTGCGCGGCCTCTACGACCCGAGTGGAGAGCGCCCCGGCAGCAGCTATGTGCGTGCGGGCGGATTCCTGTACGACGCACCGCAGTTCGACGCCGGCTTCTTCGGCATCGCGCCGCGCGAGGCGGTGGCGATGGACCCGCAGCAGCGGCTGCTCCTGGAGAGCTCCTGGGAGGCCTTCGAGCGGGCCGGCATCGCGCCGGGCGCGGTGCGCGGCTCGGCGGTGGGGGTCTTCGTCGGTGCGATGGCGCAGGAGTACGGCCCGCGACTGCACGAGGCCGCCGACGGGCTGGACGGCCTGCTGCTCACCGGCGGTGCGGCAAGCGTGCTGAGCGGCCGGATCGCCTACAGCCTGGGCCTGGAGGGCCCGGCGGTGACGGTGGACACGGCGTGCTCCTCCTCGCTGGTCGCGCTGCACCTGGCCGCGCAGGCGCTGCGCAGCGGTGAGTGCGAGCTGGCGCTGGCCGGTGGTGTCACCGTGATGTCCACGCCGGGCATGTTCACCGAGTTCAGCCGCCAGCGCGGCCTGGCCGTGGACGGCCGCTGCAAGCCGTTCGCCGCGGGGGCCGACGGGACCGGGTGGGCCGAGGGCGTCGGCATGCTGGTGCTGGAGCGGCTGAGCGACGCCGAGCGGCTCGGCCACCCGGTGCTGGCGGTGGTCCGGGGCAGCGCGGTGAACCAGGACGGCGCCTCCAACGGACTGAGCGCGCCCAACGGGCCCTCGCAGGAGCGGGTGATCCGGGCGGCGCTGGCCGGCGCCGGCCTGACGGCCGGTCAGGTCGACGCGGTGGAGGCGCACGGGACGGGGACGACGCTGGGCGACCCGATCGAGGCCGAGGCGCTGCTGGCCACTTACGGTCAGGGCCGCGCGGCCGAACGGCCGCTCTGGCTGGGCTCGTTGAAGTCGAACATCGGGCACGCGCAGGCGGCGGCCGGCGTGGCGGGTGTGATCAAGAT
>NZ_JBNQTI010000136.1:0-25651 GCF_050325825.1 Kitasatospora sp. LaBMicrA B282 | reverse complement strand
GGGGGGGGGGGGGGGGGGGGGGGGGGGGGGGGGGGGGGGGGGGGGGGGGGAAAAAAAAAAAGGAGAGGAAAGAAAACCCCCCCCACGGCCGCAGACCGAAGACCGGGGGTCCCTCCCGGCCGAAGGCTGGGGTGGGGGGCCCTTGAGATCGAAGACCCGGGGGGGCGGAGGTACCCCCCAGCCCCTGGGCCGGAGCAAATGCCCGGCGGGGAGCGCCAGGCGCGCCCTACTGGCGCAGGCGGCGCCAGAGGGGGCGGGGGATCAGGTGCAGGGCCGGGGCGAGGGCGGCCAGTTTGCGCGGCACCCAGACGGTCTGCGCCCCGCGGGCGACCGCCGCCGCGACCGCAAGGCCGACGGCCGGGGCGGTGGTGGCGGCCGGGGCCGGGGGCAGGCCCGCGGTCATCCGGCCGATCACGAAGCCGGGGCGGACCAGCAGGACCCGCACGCCACTGCCGTGCAGCGAGTCGGCCAGGCCGCGGGCGAAGGCGTCGAGGCCGGCCTTGGCGGCGCCGTAGACGAAGTTGGCCTTGCGCGGGCGGACCGCGGCGACCGAGGAGAGCACCACGATCAGGCCGCGGCCCTGGGCCCGCAGGTGCGGGACGGCGGCCAGCAGGGTGGTGACGTGGCCGGTCAGGTTGGTCTCGATCAGGCGGCCGGCGGCGGCCGGATCGGCGTCCAGGACCTGTTGCGGGGTCAGGATCCCGGCCGCGGAGACCACCAGGTCGATCGGGCCGAGGGCGAAGAGTTCGTCGACCAGGCGCTGGTGGGTGTCGAGCGCGGTGGCGTCGTAGGGCACCGTGCGCACGCCGTACGGCAGTGCGGCGCCCAGCTCGGCCATCCGCTGCTCGTCGCGGCCGGCCAGGATCACCTCGGAGCCGGGCGGCGCGTCCAGGGCCTTGAGGATCTCGTGGCCGATCTCGCTGCCGCCGCCGAGCAGCAGGATCCGCCCGGGCGGCCGGCTGCCGGACCCGTCCGGCTCGGGGACCTCCGTGGCGGGCTCGGGGTCCGCATCGGTCGAGGTCGCCGTCGAAGCGGCCGTCGCCGTGCCCGTCGGGGTGGTCGTCGAGGTGCTCATGGACACAGTCCCAGTCTCCGTCCCAGGTCGGACCGCATGGTGGCGGCCGGGTCGAGGCGAGCCCGCGCCGCGCGCCAATCGTCCAACGGGCCGTACATCGCGTCGAAGGCGACGCGCCCGAGCCGGGCGTCCTTGGCCAGGTAGATCCGCCCGCCGGCCTCGGCGACCCGGCGGTCCAGCCGGTCCAGCACGGGGCCGAGCCGGGCCCGGGCCAGGGTGTTGCCCACCGGCAGGTCGACGGCGAGCGACCAGCCGGGCAGCGGGAAGGAGAGCGGCCCGCGCCCGGTCCGCCCGAACCGCTTGACGGTGCCCAGGAAGGGCGCCGCCCCGGCCCGGCGCAGCGCGATGAGTGCCTCGCCGAGCAGCGGGGCGGCGGCCTCCGGCACCGCGAACTGGTACTGCAGGAAGCCGCGCGGCCCCAGCGCCCGGTTCCAGTCGCGCACCGCGTCCAGCCGGTGGAAGAACTCGGACAGGCCCTGCACCGCGTGCCGCTCCTGCGGGGCCCGGCGGTACCAGAGCCCGTTGAAGGCCCGGGCGGTGAGCGGGGTGAAGGGGCCGACCGGCAGCCGGGGCGCACGCGGCGCACGTGCCGGGGCGTAGCGGCAGGAGCCCCCGCCACCCGCGTGCTCCCTGCCGTCCGCGTGAGCCCCGCCATCCAGGTGATCCCCGCCACCCAGGTGAGCCCCACCGTCCGCGTGAGCCCCACCGTCCGCGTGAGCCCCACCGTCCGCGTGGTCCCCGCCGTCCAGGTGGTCCCCGCGGTCCACGATGCCGCGCCCGAGCGCCGGCCCGCTCGCGGTGGTGTCGATCCAGGCGACCGCGTACCGGGAGCTGCGCGAGGCCGCGTCCAGCTCGGCCAGCAGCGCGTCGAGGTGCCCGGCCCGGCGGGAGCTGACCTGCAGCCGGTCGCTGCCGATCGGGATCAGCCGCAGGGTGGCCGCCAGGATGATCCCGGTGAGCCCCATCCCGCCGATCGTGGCGGCGAAGCCCTCCGGGTCCTGGTCGGGGGTGAGCAGGTGGACCTCGCCGGTCCCGTCGAGCAGTTCGATGCTCTCCAGCCAGTCCCCGATGCTGCCGTCGGTCCGCTGGTTCTTGCCGTGCACGTCGCAGGCGATGGCCCCGCCGAGGGTGAGCCGGCTGGTGCCCGGCAGCACCGGCGGCAGCAGGCCCTCCGGCACCACGGCGGCGAGCAGCCGGTCGAACCCGACCGACCCGGCCGCCCGCACCGTGCCGCCGAGCACGTCCAGCCGCAGGTCCGCGGGGGTGGCGGGGGTGAGCACCAGGCCGCCGGCGTTCTGCGCGGCGTCGCCGTAGCTGCAGCCGGCGCCGCGGGCCAGCACGCCGCCGGCCGGCGGGTCGGCCAGCAGGGCGCGCAGCGCGGCGGGGTCGAGCGGCCCGCGCACCCGGCTGCGACTGCCGGTGCTGCGGCCCCAGCCCTGCAGCAGCACGTCGTCGGTCATGTCGTGCCCGCCGCGACGAAGAGCACCAGCCAGACCAGTTCGCAGCCCAGCATCGGACCGTCCCGGATGATCAGGTCCTCGACCCGGGCCATGGTGGCGCGCTCGGTCAGCCGGTCGAACCGGAGCAGCGCCGCGGCCAGCGGGAGCACCGTGACCAGGTGCCAGCCGACCGCCCACGGCGAGCCGTTCAGCAGCGCCCAGCTCAGGTAGGCGCCGATCATGGCCACGCTGACCGCGCGCTGCGCCCGGCGCAGCCCGGCCGGGGTGTAGCCGCGCAGGCAGGGACGGTGGCGGCCGGCGGCCGGGCCGAGGCCGGCCAGTTCGGTGTACCGCTTGGAGATCGCCACCAGCAGCGCGCCGAGGCTGCAGACCAGCACGAACCAGCCGGAGGGTGCGACGTCGGCGGCCGCCGCCCCGCCGAGCGCGCGCAGCACGAATCCGGAGGCCAGCACGGACAGCTCCAGCACCGGCAGGTGCTTCAGGGTGGTCGAGTAGAGGACGGTGAGCACCAGGTAGCCGATCACGCAGGCGGCCAGGCCCGCGCTGCCGACGGTGAGCGCCGCGGTGGCGGAGAGCAGCAGGCAGGCCACCGCGACGCCCAGCGCGTGCCGCTCGGCGAGGGCGCCGCTGGCCACCGGGCGGGTGCACTTGACCGGGTGGCAGCGGTCGCGCTCGGCGTCGGCCACGTCGTTGACGAAGTAGATCGCGCAGGAGGCCAGGGTGAAGACGGCGAAGGCGGTCAGCGCGCCGCCCAGGCCCTCGATCCGGCCGCGGTCGGCGGCGGCCACCGGGGCGGCGAAGACCAGCAGGTTCTTGGGCCACTGCCGGGGCCGCGAGGTGCGCAGCACCGCGCGCGGCCAGCTGAGGCCGGCGGCCTGGACCGCGCCGGGTATCGGGTCGAGCTCGGGGACCGGCAGGACAGGGGCGCTGGTGCTCATCGAGCGGTGCTGGCTCATCGGGCGTACACCGCCGTGAAGTCGCGGCTGGTGGGCTCGAAGTAGCGGTCGGCCGGGCGCTCCTGGTCGGGCAGCAGCTTGGTCGGGGTCAGGTCCGCCGGGGCCGTGGCCGAGCCGGCGGCGCCGGGCTGGTAGTAGTTGAAGGACATCCAGGCCGGGTTGATGTCCAGCTGCATCGCCTGCACGCAGCCGGCCTGGTGCAGCAGGTCGGCCAGGGTGCGCACGGAGAGCGCCGGGCCGTAGGCGTAGACCAGCCGGCCGTCCTGGGTGATGCCGGCGCCGGAGCGCCAGACGAAGAACTTGCCGCCGATGGTCAGGCCCCAGCCGCTCTCCACGTTGTGGTCCACGTCCTCGGGCACCTCGCCGTGGTCGACGATCAGCCGCAGGTTCTGCCGCACGCCCACCACGTCCGGGGTCATCGAGAGCTCGTCGCCCCAGCTGCCCACCGCGGTGTGGCCGTCCTGGTAGAAGACCAGCGAGGCCGCGCCGTCCCGCAGGCTGCCGTGGGTGACCCCGTTGAGGTAGAAGCCGCCCTGGGCCTCGGCGACCTTGAAGCCGCCGTTGAAGCTGGCCAGCAGGCCGGCCCGGGCGTCGGCGGGGATCTCCGGGGGCACGCCCCAGTTGTCCGGGCCCGGGTCGTCGGTGCCGGGGTGGAGCTGGAAGCGCAGCAGCCGCTGGTCCATCGAGACCACGCCGGCCAGGTAGGAGGTGTGCTCGGTGTCCGGGCGCAGCATCGCGGCCTGCACCGCCGGCACGCCGTGGGAGCTGCCGATCACGTGCCAGAGGCCCTCGCCGGGCAGCGGGTCGCCGGCGGCCGGGGAGACCAGCGGGGCGGGGGCGATCGGCGCGGGGGCGCCGGAGTGCTGGGCCTCGGCGGCGGCGATCGAGGCGGCGGCCGAGGCCTGCTGCGGGGTCTGGCCGAGCGGGAGCATCGCGATGGTGGGGCGGCCGCCGACCTTGGGCGGGTTCATCCGGTACTGCGCGGTCTCCAGCGCGGTCACCACCGGGCCGAGGTGGTGGTCGCGGGCCCACTCCGCGATCCGGGCCACGGCGCCGTCGTTGCCCGGGGCCAGCAGCGCGCTGCCGATGGAGCAGCCGAGCCAGGTCAGGAAGACCAGGAAGAGCCCGGCGAGCACCTGGACCGGGCGCCTGCGGAAGAGCCGGCGCAGCCGTCCGGGGCGGCGGCGGTCGTGTTCGGGGCCGCCCGGTGCAGCCTCGGTCTCGGGATGCTGTTTCGCTTCGGGTTCGGTCGACGACGCCACGCCATGCTCTCCCTGCAACGCTCGGCCGCCCGCAGCCCGGGCTCGCTCGTCCCAGGCCGCGGGCGGACCGCGGACACTCCGGCGAGCTCCAGCTGACCCCCGCCGGGGCCGCTCGGCGACAGCGGGCGACGACCGCAGGGGCCCCGGTCGGGCCCTCGACGGAGCGCCAGGGTGCGCATAGCAGAAGAGATGTGACGATCAGTCAGGCAAGGCGGGCGACACCCGCGGGATCACCCGGACGGGCGCACCCCTACGTGCCCGCAGCCGGCGGGACGAGCCGCACCGGCAGCTCGGCGAGGACCGTACGCAGCGAGTCGGCGAACCGGTCGTACTCGGCCGCGCGCGCCGAACCCGGGCGGGCCGCCAGCCCGATCCGGCGCCCCGGCGCGGGGTCGGCGAAGCGGACCTCGGCCAGCCGGTCGGTGCGCCCGGCCTCCACCGCCAGCGCGGTGGCCGGCAGCAGGGTCACGCCGAGCCCGCCGGCCACCAGCTGCACCAGGGTGGAGAGCCCCGCCGCCCGGGTGGAGCCCCCGGCCGGGTCGGCGCCGACCTCGCGGCAGAGGTCGAGCGCCTGGTCGCGCAGGCAGTGGCCCTCCTCCAGCAGCAGCACGTCGAGGTCGAGCAGCACGTCGCGGGGGACGTCGGCGCGGCCGGCCAGCTCGTGCTCGGGCGGGACGACCAGCACGAAGTCCTCGTCGAAGAGCGGGATGTCGCGGGTCGGCGCGGCGCCGCCGGCGGGCAGCGCGAGCAGCAGCAGGTCGAGCCGGCCGGCGGCCAGGCCCTCCAGCAGCGAGGCGGTGCGCTCCTCGTGGACGTGCAGCTCCAGGTCCGGGTACTGGTCGCGGACCAGGCGCAGCACGGTGGGCAGCAGGTAGGGCGCGACGGTGGGGATCACGCCCAGGTGCAGCGGCCCGGTGAACGGGCGGCGGGCCGCCTCGACCTCCAGGGTCAGCTCGTGCAGCGCCGCCAGCGCGCGGCGGGCGTGCGCCGCGACCCGCTCGCCGAGCGGGGTGACGATGACCTTCCTGGTTGTACGCTCCACCAGCTGGGCCCCGAGCGCCTCCTCCAGGGCGGCCAGCGCCCCGGAGAGCGCCGGCTGGCTGGTGCCGACGGCCGTGGCGGCCTCCCGGAAGTGGCGGTGCTCGACCACCGCGAGGAAGGCGCGCAGCTGTGCCACGGTGGGGGTGCGGGGTCTGCTGGGGTGACTCTGCGTACTGATAGCTCTCTCCGATCAGATGGATCGAGTCTAGCTATTTCCCCGATCACTGCTGGTTGTGTCACTGTTGGATCACGTCGGGATCCGTCGAATCATAGGCAATCCGGGCATACTCCCCTCATTTTCCACACCCAGGAGAAGCGAACGTGCTGACCATCGGTGACAAGTTCCCCGAGTACGAACTGACCGCTTGCGTCGACCTCGACCCGGCCAAGGCGTTCGCCGAGATCAACCACAAGTCCTACGAGGGCAAGTGGCGCGTGGTCTTCTTCTGGCCCAAGGACTTCACTTTCGTCTGCCCGACCGAGATCGCCGCGTTCGGCAAGCTGAACGAGGAGTTCGCCGACCGCGACGCGCAGATCCTGGGCGTCTCCGGCGACTCCGAGTTCGTCCACCACGCCTGGCGCAAGGACCACGCCGACCTGCGTGACCTGCCCTTCCCGATGCTGGCCGACATCAAGCACGACCTGATGCGCGCCTGCGGCGTCGAGGGCGAGGACGGCACCGCCCAGCGCGCCGTCTTCATCGTGGACCCGAACAACGAGATCCAGTTCGTCATGGTGACCGCCGGCTCCGTCGGCCGTAACCCCAAGGAGGTCCTGCGGGTGCTGGACGCCCTGCAGACCGACGAGCTGTGCCCGTGCAACTGGACCAAGGGCGAGGACACCCTGGACGCCGCCGCCCTGCTGGCCGGCTGACCCATGGCGCTCGACGAACTGAAGGCCGCGCTGCCCGAGTACGCCAAGGACCTCAAGCTCAACCTGGGCTCGGTCATCGGCAACTCGGACCTGCCGCAGCAGCAGCTGTGGGGCACCGTGCTCTCCTGCGCGATGGCCACCGGGAGCAAGGCGGTGCTGCGCGAGCTGGAGCCGCAGGCCAAGGAACTGCTCTCGGAGCAGGCCTACACCGCCGCCAAGGCCGCCGCCGCGGTGATGGCGATGAACAACGTCTACTACCGGACGCTGCACCTGCTCTCCGACAAGGAGTACGGCACGCTCCGCACCGGCCTGCGGATGAACGTCATCGGCAACCCGGGCGTGGAGAAGGTCGACTTCGAGCTGTGGAGCTTCGCGGTCTCCGCGATCAACGGCTGCGGCCAGTGCCTCGACTCGCACGAGCAGGTGCTGCGCAAGGCCGGCGTGGAGCGCGAGGTGATCCAGGCCGCGGCCAAGATCGCCGCCGTGGTCCAGGCGGTCGCCGCCGTGCTGGACGCCGAGGACGCGCTGGCCTGACGCCCGCGCCCGCCGGCTCCTACCGGCTCCTGATGGGGCCCCGCTTCGAGGCGAAGCGGGGCCCCATCAGCGTCTCCAGGCCGGCCACCGTCTCCGCGCCGAAGACCAGCGCCGCCCGCGGCGCGGTGCGCAGCCGGAGCATCTCGTAGAGCACGTCGGCGAACGGCTGCACCGCCAGCGCGTGGGTCACCGCCGCCGCCTCCGCGTACTCCCGCTGCTCGGCCAGGTGGGCCAGGTCGCGCAGCATCGAGCGGCAGCGCACGTAGGCCTGGGCCCGGCCGCGCTCCAGCACCGGGCGGTCCAGGCCGAAGATCCGGATCGTCTCGCGGCCCTTGGCGGTGCGCGGGCGGTAGGCGCCGGTGACCAGCACCAGGTCGAGGTGGTCGGCGGGCTCGTCGGCGGTCGGGTCGAGCAGCAGCGCCCGGCCCTGGCGGTCCACCGGGTAGAGGTCGCGCTTCTGGTTGCTGTTGCAGTAGGCGCAGGCCCACAGGTGGTTGAGCCAGTCGAAGGCGCGGTGCGGGGCGACCGCGATCGGCTGGAAATGATCGATGCTGGTGCCCTCGCTGTCCCCGCAGTACATGCAGCGGGACAGCCCCGCGGCCATCGCCACCAGGTGGCCGCTCAGGTCGCGGCGGATGGTGCGGCTGTCCCGCCACAGCTCCCGGGCGCCGCCCCGGTACTCCGGCAGCCGTTCGCCCCTCGCCAGCAGCCGGGCGGTGAGCTCCTCGGGTAACGGCTGCCGCTGCAGCGGGATCATCTGCCGCGCCCCAGCCGGGCGGCGACCTCGTCGACCCGGGCCGACAGGCTGCTCATCAGCCGCTCGGTCAGCTCCTGGTACTCGGCCAGCTCCGCGTCGGTGGAGTCGCCCGAGAGCACCCGGCCCTCCAGGTCGCCGATCCGGCGGCGGGCGTCCTCGGCCCGCGCCGAGTAGGGCGACTCCAGGCCGAAGAGCTCGGAGAGCACCGCGTCGTCGCCGCTGCCGTAGACGACCCGCCGGTACAGCTCCTCGCTGACCGGCTGCGGCGGGGCGTCCTCGTCCGGGCCCGCTATCCGGATCAGCCCGCCGGGATCGGCCGCCTGGCAGATGTACGGACTGTGCGTCGAGACGATGAACTGCACCCGCGGGAAGTGCGCCTTGAGCCAGGGGCCGATCCGCTGCTGCCAGCTGACGTGCAGGTGGGCGTCGACCTCGTCGATCAGCACCACCCCGGGCAGGGTGATCGCGCCGTGCTCGTCCTGCGGCAGGCTGCCGTAACAGTTCTGGAACTGGCGGACCAGGTCGAGCACCAGGGCGGCGACCGTGCGGTACCCGTCGCTCAGCTCCCGCAGCGGGAAGTCGGGCCCGTCGACGTTCTGGTCAGCAGCGCCGGCGCCGCCGGCCCGGGCGGCCCGCCGCACCCAGAGCCCGTCGGAGTCGACCCGGGAGACCGCGAAGCCGTCCGGCAGCAGCCCGTCCGAGAGCAGGGCACTGACCACGTCCAGCGCCTGCTGCGCGCCCGGGCGGCCCTCCAGCCGGCGCACGTGCTGGTCGACCAACCAGGAGACCCCCTCGGCGAGCGAGGCCTCCTCGTGGAACAGGGTGGCGAGCCGGCCGACCGGGCCGGCCGAGAGCATCAGCCGCTGGCTCTCCCCCGCCCCGCCGAGCAGCCGGCGGAACGGGCCGTAGCCGGCGAAGAACCAGCCGCGCGGGTTCTCCGCCCACGGGCCTCGCTCGGGGCTGGCCGAACCGAACGCCTCCAGCTCCGGGCGCGGGCCGGCGCCCAGCGGGGTCCCGCCGGTCGGCGGCCGCGGCAGGGTCCACTGCAGGCCCAGCTTGAGGTCGTACTTGGGCGCCTTGCCGCTGCCCGCCAGCCGGTCCACCGACCAGTCCGGGCGGACGAAGGCCTGCACCCAGCCGGCCCGCTCGCCCGCGGTCAGCCAGCCGGAGAAGTCGCTCACCAGGCTGCGCGCCACCGAGGGCCCGCCGAGCGCCAGCGCCAGGGCGCGCAGCAGCGTGGTCTTGCCCGAGCCGTTGCGCCCGGCCAGCACCGTCCAGCCGGCCTGCGGCAGCTCCAGTTGTCGCACCTCGCGCGCCGGCGTGAACCCGCGGATGCCCGAGATGCCCAGCCTGGTCACATACATGACGCCACTTTAGGAGCTGGCGGGGGCCTCCGGGGAGGGGCCGGACGGCACCGGCTCGGCGAGCTTCGCGTCGGCCGCGTCCTGCGCGGCCTCCAGCGCCTCGAACACCTCGTCGGCCGCCGCGTTGCGCCGCCGCAGGTGGCCCACCACGGTGTTGGTGACCGCGATCAACGGCACCGCGACGATCGCCCCGCCGATCCCGCCGATGATCGAGCCGGAGGCCACCCCGAGCACCACGCCCAACGGGTGTACCCGCACCGCGCGCCCCAGGATCAGCGGCTGCAACAGGTGTCCCTCGATCTGCTGCACCGCGATCAGCACCACCAGCACCATGCCGGCGGTGTAGACGTCCTTGGTGACCAGCGCGACCAGCACCGCCAGCGTGCCGGTGACCAGGGCCCCGACCAGCGGCACGAAGGCGCCCAGGAAGATGATCACCGCGAGCGGCATCGCCAGCGGCACCCCGAGCAGCTGGATCCCGATGCCGATGCAGAGCGCGTCGATGAAGGCGACGAAGACGGTGCCGCGCACGTAGGCGGTCAGCGTGGCCCAGGCCTTGGGCCCGGCCCCGGCCATCGCGTAGCGGGACTGGCGGGGCAGCCCGCGCAGCGCCCAGTTCCAGATGGTGGCGCCGTCGTAGAGCAGGAAGTAGGTGGTGAAGGCGGCCAGCAGCACCCCGGTGATCACCTCGATCACGATGCTCACGGTGGTGAAGCCGAGCGAGGTGATCTGCTGGGTGTTGCTGGAGATGGCGCTCTTCACCTGGTTGGTGAAGTCGGTGAGCTGCTTGTCCGTCAGGTGCATCGGGCCCTTGAGCAGCCAGTTGTGCAGCTGGTTGACACCGCCGGTGGCCTTGTTGGAGACCTCCTGGATGTTGGTGGAGACCTGCCAGAAGACGAACCAGCCGACCAGGGCGATGCCGGCCAGGCCCATCAGGAAGACGCCGCCCGCGGCCAGCCCGCGCGGCACCCGGTGCCGCTTCAGCCAGGAGACGGTCGGCTCCAGCAGCGCCGAGATCAGCAGACCGGCCAGCGCCGCGAAGGCGACCAGCCGCAGCATGTCGACCACGTCGAAGACCACGTAGAGCGCGGCGCCGAGCAGCAGCAGCCGCCAGGTCGACTCGGCGGCCACCCGCAGGCCCCAGGGCAACGCGTCGGCCGGCGAGGCCGGGCGACCGGGGTGCGGGTTGCGCTGGCGGGGCGGCTCGGCGCGCGGCGCCGGACGGGCGGCGGGCAGCACCGGCGGTGCGGCGGGGGCGGGCTCCTGGCGCACCACCACCTCGATGGCGGCGGACGGCGCCGGGGCGGCGGCGGGCTCCGGGCGGTCGTCGTCGACCGCGGCCCGGCGGCGCTCGGCCAACTTGGCCGCCGCCGACGCACCCCAGGTCAGCACCCTGGCGGCCTTGCCGGTCCTGCCGTCGCGCTGCGCACCCCGTGCCATGCGGTCCGTCCTCCCGGTTCACCGCGGGCCGGGCGCCACGGTGTGCGGTACGACGCTACCTGTCGGGTTCACCCGCCCGGCCCACCGGGCCCGGAAAAACGTGCGCGCCCCCGGCCGTCATGCCGGGGGCGTCACGCGGTGCTGTTGCTGCGGTACCGAGCGTCGGCCTAGTACCAGCTGTGTGCCTGCCAGAACGACCAGGCGCCGCAGGGGCTGCCGTAGCGGTCGTTCATGTAGCCCAGGCCCCACTTGATCTGGGTCGCGGGGTTGGTGCGCCAGTCCGCACCGGCCGAGGCCATCTTGGAACCCGGCAGCGCCTGGACCAGACCGTAGGAGCCGGAGGACGGGTTGACCGCCTGGTAGTTCCAGCCGCTCTCGCGGGTCACGATGTTGCTGAAGCACTGGAACTGCGTGGAGTCGCCCACGATGCTCGCCGCCAGCGCCTGCACCGAACCCGGGCTGACCGAAACCGACGGGGTCGAGTCGGTGTTGGTGACCGCCAGCTCGGACTGCGCCTTGGCCTTGGCAGCGGCCTCCGCCGCGGCCTTCGCCTGCGCGTCCGCGGCCGCCTTCGCCTGCGCCGCGGCCTGGTCGGCCGCAGCCTTGGCCTGCGCGTCGGCGGTGGCCTTGGCCTGCGCGTCCGCGGCCGCCTTCAGCCGAGCGGCCTCCTGCTGCGCCTTGAGGGCCGCTGCATCGGCCGCCTGCTGCTGGGCGACGGACTGGTTGGCGATGTTGTCGCTGATGGCCTGGGCCTGGTTCGCCGACGGGACGTCAGCGAGCAGGGTGGCACCCGCGACGTCGACCGACTGAGACGGCTGGGCCTCGCTGCCCGAAGCCACACCCACGACGGCACCGACAGCGGTGACGGCGGTGGCAGAGGCCACGGCAACTCCCCGGACCGAGATCCGAGTCACATGGTTTCCTTCCAGCGTCGCCCCCGCGTGACCGTGAGGACGCAACATGCCCCTGGCGCTGGCCTCCACCTGTGCTGGTCACGGGAGGCGCTGACCCGGCGCCCGCGGGCCGGAGAACCGGTGCGAGCGGGGAATTCGGGCGGCGTACGGACCTGCCATATTCAGTTGACGCCCAACGAGCGGGCCGTACGCGGGGCCTGACAGAACCCTCACCATGCCGTAACGGGATGCGGGTACGCAATTCCCGGTTGCGTGGCGAAGCTCACATCCGGCCGCGCCACGGGAGTTCGCCACCCCCCGGGCCGAGCGCGGTGCGATGGACGGACGATCCGCCCGGCACCGGACCAAGGCCGGTCGCCGGACGGATCGTTCGTACTCATGATTTTCGGATCGACAGACGAGTCGCCGCCCGTCCCACCGGTCCCACCCGGATCAGGGCTGGATGTCCTCGAGCATCTCCGTCACCAGGGCGGCGATCGGGGAGCGCTCGGAGCGCGTGAGGGTGATGTGCGCGAAGAGCGGGTGCCCCTTCAGCTTCTCCACCACCGCCACCACGCCGTCATAGCGCCCCACCCGGAGGTTGTCCCGCTGCGCCACGTCGTGGGTGAGCACCACCCGCGAGCCCTGCCCGATCCGGGAGAGCACGGTGAGCAGCACGTTCCGCTCCAGCGACTGGGCCTCGTCGACGATCACGAAGGCGTCGTGCAGCGAGCGGCCCCGGATGTGGGTGAGCGGCAGCACCTCCAGCATCCCGCGGGAGATCACCTCCTCGATCACCGCGGGCGTGGTGACCGCACCCAGGGTGTCGAAGACCGCCTGCGCCCAGGGGCTCATCTTCTCCGACTCGCTGCCCGGCAGGTAGCCCAACTCCTGGCCGCCGACCGCGTACAACGGCCGGAAGACCATCACCTTGCGGTGCTGGCGGCGCTCCAGCACCGCCTCCAGGCCCGCGCAGAGCGCGAGCGCGGACTTGCCGGTGCCGGCCCGCCCGCCGAGCGAGACGATGCCGACCTCGGGGTCGAGCAGTACGTCCAGCGCCACCCGCTGCTCGGCACTGCGGCCGCGCAGCCCGAACGCCTCCCGGTCCCCGCGCACCAGCCGGACCCGGCCGTCCTGGGTCACCCGGCCGAGCGCCTTGCCGCGCTCGGAGCTGAGCACCAGGCCGGTGTGCACCGGCAGCTCCTCGGCGCCGTCGATCGCCACCGCGGTGTCGTGCGGCGAACCGAAGAGCTCGTCCACCCGGTCGGCGGGAACCGCCAGTTCGGACATTCCGGTCCAACCGGACGTGATCGCCAGCTCCGCGCGGTACTCCTCGGCCAGCAGCCCGACCGCGCTGGCCTTGATCCGCATCGGGAGGTCCTTGGAGACCACCGTGACGTCGTAGCCCTCGGCCTGCAGGTTGCGGGCGACCGCGAGGATCCTGGTGTCCGCCTCGCCGCCGCCGGCCCGGTAGCCGGCCGGCAGCACCGAGGGGTCCGAGTGGTTGAGCTCGACCCGGATCGAGCCGCCGATCTCCCCGACCGGGATCGGCTCGTCCAACCGCCCGTAGCGGACCCGGTAGTCGTCGAGCAGGCGGAGCGCCTGGCGGGCGAAGTAGCCCAGTTCGGGGTGGTGCCGCTTGGCCTCCAGTTCGGTGACCACGACCACCGGGAGCACCACCTCGTGCTCCTCGAAGCGCGTCATGGCGAGCGGGTCGGCCAAAAGCACGCTGGTGTCAAGGACGTACGTGCGCCGGTCTGGTGTCCGGCGGCTCTTGGTACTGACCACTAGGCCTCCAGAGCGGGTGACCCTGCGTCACCCGCGGCTCACCGGCCCCCGCGACCCCGATGGGCAGGGTGCCGGTCTGCCATGTGTATGCCCTGACGAGGCGTCCAGCATGCTTGCTCATGCGAAGTCCCGGATCACTTCTCATGAACGTTCGGTGGGGTCAGGCGCCCTTGACAGGCCGTTTCGGCCACCGGAGACGGGTCTGCCGGGCCCCGACGGGACCCGGCAGCAGGACCGGCGGCGGGCCGTCGGGCGGCCCGGGGCTCAGCCGCCGTAGCGGCGGTGGCGCTGCTCGTAGGCGCGCAGCGCCCGCAGGAAGTCGACCTTGCGGAAGGCCGGCCAGTACGCCTCGCAGAAGTAGAACTCGCTGTGCGCGCTCTGCCAGAGCAGGAATCCGGACAGCCGCTGCTCGCCGGAGGTGCGGATCACCAGGTCCGGGTCGGGCTGGCCCTTGGTGTAGAGGCGCTCCGCGATGTGCTCGACGTCCAGCAGCTCGACCAGCTCCTCGATCGAGGTGCCGCGGTCGGCGTGCTCCTGGAGCAGCCGGCGGACCGCGTCGGCGATCTCGTGCCGGCCGCCGTAGCCGACCGCCACGTTGACCGTGATGCCCTCGAGGTGCTCGGTGGTGGCGGCGGCCGTCTTGAGGATCTCGGCGGTCTTGCCCGGCAGCAGGTCGAGGGTGCCGATCGGGCGGATCTTGTACTTCTTCTTCTCGGCCAGCCCGGTCACCGCGTCCTCGATGATGCCGAGCAGCGGGACCAGCTCCTCGGCCGGGCGGCTGAGGTTGTCGGTGGAGAGCATCCAGAGGGTGACGACCTCGATCTTGGTCTCGTCGCACCACTCGAGGAACTCGTAGATCTTGTCCGCGCCGCGCTGGTGCCCGAAGACCGTGGTGCCGCCGGCCGCCTTGGCCCAGCGGCGGTTGCCGTCCATGATCACGCCGACGTGGTGCGGCGTCCTGGCCAGGTGGGCCTCGACCCGCTGCCCGTAGATCCGGTACATGCCGCCGAGCAGGGTCCGCAGACCCGGAGTGCGGTCGACGAGATCGCGCAGACCCATGTGTTACAGCCCCTCTGACCCTGTGAGCTAGACCCCTTGGTCCCCCTGTGGCCCCCCGGCCCGGACCAGCCCCGACCGGCCCAAGGCTGTCACGGGTCCTGCAGCAGCGTACTCCGGCAACCTGAGGAGGAGGAAAGCCGCAGGTCGGACGCCCTGGGGGACACGGACAGATCTCCGATTCCTTAAAGAATGCGTAAGGAGCCGGTCGAGTGCTTGACGCATGCCATTGGTCTAGTCCAGCTTGTTCGACAAGCGGTTGCAGCTTCAACCGCAGCCCCCAATTGCCCTGCTTCGCCATGCCCTTGGGCGATGCCGCCCGCTTTCTGATGTTTTGCGTGGTTTTCCTCCCCCACAGCGGGGCCGCCGTGACCCCCACCGCGGCGGTCCCTCCTCCTCCCCACGGAGAGTTCGTCATGCCCCGTACGCTTCCCGCCACCCCCCGGCGCCGTCGGGTGCTGCCCGCGCTCGCCGCCGGCAGCACCGCGCTCGCCCTGGCCGGCGCCGGCCTGGCCGTCTTCGCCGGCAGCGCCGGCGCCGCGGTCGGCAACCTGGTCGACAACGGCGGCTTCGAGTCCGGACTGGCCGGCTGGACCTGCACCGGCACCGCCGCCGCGGTCTCCTCGCCCGTGCACAGCGGCACCCAGGCGCTGCTGGCCACGCCGAGCAGCTCGGACACCGCGCAGTGCAGCCAGACCGTCTCGGTGCAGCCCAACTCCAGCTACACGCTGGCCGGCTGGGTGCAGGGATCGTACGTGTACCTCGGTGCGAGCGGCACCGGCGCGGCGAGCGGCGACCCGAGCAGCTGGTCCAGCCAGAGCAGCTGGAACCAGCTGAGCAGCACCTTCACCA
Source organism: Kitasatospora sp. LaBMicrA B282 (assembly GCF_050325825.1). Taxonomy (NCBI): domain Bacteria; kingdom Bacillati; phylum Actinomycetota; class Actinomycetes; order Kitasatosporales; family Streptomycetaceae; genus Kitasatospora; species Kitasatospora sp. LaBMicrA B282. Next base: position 10,300 of record NZ_JBNQTI010000136.1, on the reverse strand, counting down.
CCGGAGCGAACACCACCAGCCTGACGGTGTACGTGCACGGGTGGTACGGGCAGAGTGCGTACGGCGCGGACGACATCACGCTGACCGGGCCGGGCGGCTCGGGGACGCCCACCCCGACGCCGACTCCGACTCCGACCCCCACGCCGACGCCCACCCCGACGCCGACGCCGACTCCGACCCCGACGCCGACGCCCACGCCCACCCCGACGCCTACCCCGACGCCGACCCCCACACCCACCCCGACGCCGACCCCCACACCCACCCCGACGCCGACCCCCGTGCCGTCGACCGGGCTGCCCAAGCACGTGATCACCGGGTACTGGCAGGACTTCGACAACGGCGCCACCGACCAGAAGCTCGCCGACGTCCAGAGCAACTACGACATCATCGCCGTCTCCTTCGCCAACGCCGACCCGACCACCCCCGGCGGCATCACCTTCTCGATCGACCCGACCCTGGCGACCAACCTCGGCGGCTACACCGCCGCCCAGTTCAAGGCCGACATCGCCGCCAAGCACGCGGCCGGCAAGAAGGTGGTCCTCTCGGTCGGCGGCCAGAACGGCGCGATCACGGTCGGCGACGCCGCCTCGGCCGCCAACTTCGCCAACAGCGCCTACGCGCTGGTCCAGCAGTACGGCTTCGACGGCATCGACATCGACCTGGAGAACGGCATCAACCCGACCTACATGGCGCAGGGGCTGCACACCCTGGCCGGCAAGGTCGGCAACGGGTTCGTCCTGACCATGGCCCCGCAGACGCTGGACATGTACACCACGAGCAGCGGCTACTTCCAACTGGCGCTGAACGTCAAGGACATCCTGACCGTGGTCAACACCCAGTTCTACAACTCCGGTGGCATGCCCGGCTGCAACGGCACCGTCTACAACCAGGGCACCGAGGACTTCATCACCAGCCAGGTCTGCACCTACGTGCAGGGCGGCCTCGACCCGTCCCAGGTCGGCATCGGGGTCCCCGCCTCCAGCCAGGCGGCGGGCGGCGGTTACGTCAACTCGACCGTGGTGGACAACGCGCTGGACTGCCTGGCGACCGGCAGCAACTGCGGCACCTTCGTCCCGCCGGCCAAGTGGCCCACCATCCGCGGCGCGATGACCTGGTCGACCAACTGGGACGCCAAGAACGGCAACGACTTCTCCACCAACGTGGGCAACCACGTGCACGCGATGCCGTGACGCACCGCCCCTGAGCGCTGGGCCCGCCGCACCGAGCAGGTGCGGCGGGCCCGGGCCGTTTCACCTCCCGGTGCCCGCGGATTCCACCGGCCGAGGGGGTGGGATCAGCGGCCGACCCGCACCGGATAGAGTCACGCGCGCGGACGACCTTCGAACCACGTGTGGAGACGGCATGACCAGGCCCCAGCTGGAAGAACTGCGCAGTGTGATCCACCCGCCGGGCAAGCTCGACAGCCGGGCGGAGCACTGGATGGGCCGGCTCTACATGCGCTCCGTGTCGCTGCGGGTGACCCGGTTCCTGGTGGACACCCGCTGGTCGCCGAACCAGATCACCGTGGTGATGGTCTTCGCGGGGATGGCCTCCGGCGCGGCACTGCTGCTGCCCGGGGTGGGCGGGGCGGTGCTCTCCGTGCTGTTCATGCAGCTCTACCTGCTGCTGGACTGCGTGGACGGCGAGGTGGCCCGCTGGCGGCAGCAGTTCAGCCCGCTCGGGGTCTACCTGGACCGGCTCGGCGCCTACCTGGCGGACGCCGCGGTGATGGTGGGCATGGGCTGCCGGGCCGCCAAGCTGGGCCTGTCGCCCTACCTGGTGCTGGGCCTGGCCGCGGCCATCGGGGTGCTGCTGCTCAAGGCCTCCTCCGACCTGGTGCACGTGGCCCGCTCGGACAGCGGGCTGGCCAAGGCCACCGACCAGTCCGTGGTGCCGCGGTCCAGCGGGTTGGCCCGGGTCCGTCGGCTGACCTCGGCGGTCGGCCTGCACCGGCTGGTCAACGGGATCGAGTGCACCCTGCTGCTGCTGGTCACCGCGGTGGCCGACGCGGCGCGCGGCGACCTGACGGTGACCCGGGCGGCCACCATCGGCGTGACCGTGATCGTCTGGCTGCTGGTGCCCGCGCACGTGGTGTCGATCGTCGCCTCGTCCCGGTTGAAGAAGTAGCGCCCGGAGCAACGGAGAAGGCCCCGGTCGGCACCGCCGCCGGGGTCTTCGCGTACCCGGGGCCGGCCCCGGTCAGCCCGCCGCCAGCACCGCGACCAGCGCGCCCAGCAGCATGCACGGCCCGAACGGCAGCGGGTCCTTCGCCTTCGCCCGCCCGGTGACCAGGAGCAGCAGGCCCCAGCCCGCGGCCAGCAGGAAGGAGGCCAGGGCGCCGTCGAAGACGCTCCGCCAGCCGTACCAGGCCAGCAGGCCGCCCAGGGTGAGGGCGAGCTTGGCGTCGCCCAGACCCATCGGCCCGAGCACCGCCAGGACGGCGTAGAGCAGGCCGAGCAGCGCGCCGCCCTCGGCGCAGCGCAGCAGCACCGCGGGATGCCGCAGGTCGGCGAGGACCAGCAGCGCGGCGGTGCCCAGGCCGAGCCGCAGGGTGAGCGGGTCGGGCAGGCGGTGCACGGCGGCGTCCACGAAGGCGAGCACCACCGCGAAGAGCGCGACCCAGCCCAGCAGCAGCGCGCTGCGCCAGCCGGTGGCGGCCACCCCGACCGCCGTCCCCGTGGCCACGGCGGCGAGTTCGAGCAGCAGCGGGGCGGGGCCGAACCACTCGGCGCAGCCGGGGCAGCGGCCGGTCGGCGGCAGCCACCGGGAGCGGCGCGCGCAGCTCGGGCAGACGGCGGGCGGCTCGCCGGCCGGCACCGCGTGGCGGGTGGCGGCGGCGCGCAGCACGGGGGCGGCGGCGAGTCCGAGGAGCGCGCCGAGGATCAGCGGGAGCACGCCCTGCTCCTCCCCTGCGCAGCCGTCGATCATGCCGCCGTCCGGCGGGCCGCCGGGCCGGTCTCTTCCCAGCCGGGCGCACGCCCCCCAGAGTAGTGAGCTGACCGATCGTCACCGGGGACGTCGAGGGGAGCTCGTCGGGATGGGGCCGGAACCGCTCACGCCGCAGGACCCGCGGGTCGTCGGACCGTACGAGCTGCTGGCCCGGCTGGGCTCCGGCGGGATGGGGCGGGTCTACCTGGGGCGTCCGGTGGACCGCGGTGGGCCGGCGGTGGCGGTCAAGCTGGTCTCCGCCGACTACGCGCGCAGCCCCAACTACCGGCCGCGGTTCAAGGCCGAGGTGGCGGCCGGCCGCTCGGTCGGCAGCCCCTGGGTGGCGGCCCTGCTGGCCGCCGACACCGAGGCGGCACAGCCCTGGCTGGCCACCGAGTTCGTCCGCGGGACGGCCCTGCGCGAGTTGGTCGAGGAGTGCGGGCCACTGCCCGAGCGGACGGTGCGGCTGCTCGGTGCGGGGCTGGCCGAGGCGCTGACGGCGATCCACCGGGCGGGGCTGGCGCACCGGGACCTGACCCCGTCGAACGTGTTGCTCACCCCCGAGGGGCCGCGGGTGATCGACTTCGGCATCGCCCGCGCGGTCGGGGCGCCCACGCTGACCCAGCCTGGCGCGGTGCTCGGCACCCCGGGCTACATCGCGCCCGAGCGGGCGGCCGGCTACCGGGCCGGGTCGGCCGGCGACATCTACGCGCTCGGTGCGGTGCTGGTCTTCGCCGCCACCGGGCGCCGCCCGCAGCCGCGCCGCCGGACCGGGCTGGACACCTGGACCGACGGGTTCGCCCCGCACGGCCCGGACCTGGTCGAGGTGCCGCCCGCGCTGCGGCCGGTGCTGCGCGAGCTGCTGGCCCGCGACCCGCTGGACCGGCCGATGGCCCGGGAGCTGGCCGACCAGCTGCTGCCGGCGGCGACGGTGCGACCGCTGGAGCTCGGTCCCGGCTGGCTGCCGGCCGGGATGCGGGCGGCCGTGACCCGGCAGCTGGCGCTGGTCGAGCAGTTCCTGGCGACGCCGGTCACGCCGGTGGCCGAGCTGCGGATCACCGCGACGCCGGAGAGCACCGGGCCGGAGGGCGCGGAGCCGGAGAGCGCGGCCACGGCGACCGGGACGCCCGTCATAAGAGAGGCGGAGCGCAGCAGACCGGACCCCGACCGAGCGGCCCCCGGCAGACGCCGCCTCTCCCGCCGGTCCGCGCTGCTGACCGGCACCGGCGTGCTGGCCACCGCCGGCGCGGTCGGCTGGCTGGCCCGCCGCCGCCCCACCGCCCGGCCGGCCCCGCCCGCCCGGCTCACCCAGTCCTGGGTGCGCAGCGGCGACGACGGCCCGCAGCGGCTGGAGTTCGCCACCGCCCCGAACGCCGGGCTGGCGCTGTTCACCGCGGGCACCCGGTTGACCGCCGTCTACCGCGGCAACGGCGCCGACGCCTGGCACTTCCCGCCCGCCGCGGACCCGGCCCAGCCCGCCGGCGTCATGGTCGAGCCGCTGGTCAACGCCTACCTCGCGTTCGTCCGCTGCGGCGGCAGCGTGTTCTGCCTGAACGCCGCGGACGGCTCGCTGAACTGGCGGACCGACCTGGTGGTGACCGGGTACGGCCCGGTGGTCCCGGACCGCCTGGTGATGGCCAACGACTACGCGCTCTACGGCGGCGGACCGCTCCAGCCGGCCGACGGGCCGCCCACCCAGTACGTCTGGTTCGCCCTGCAGCTGGGGGACCCGCAGCCGCGCTGGGCGGTGGTCGAGCAGCTGGACCCGAGCGGGACCGGCCCGATCGACACCTGCGACTCCGTCTTCCTCGGCCGCACCCAGACCGGCGCCCTGATCTTCTCCAAGTCCTCCACCGGCATGGTGGTGGTCCGCGAGCCGCGGCACGGCGAGGTGCTCTGGGCCCGGCACGTCGACCAGATCGACAGCTGGTCCTCCTGGGTCGCCGCGGCGAACGGGCAGTTCTACCTGCCGACCAGGAAGGACGGGTCGGACCTGCAGGCGCTGGCCGACGTGGACGGCAGTCCGCTCTGGCACCGGCCGCTTCCCGCCGGCTCGCCCGGTGGCTGGAGCCCGCCCGCCTCCTGGCGGGACCTGCTGCTCACCGGCTACGGCACCCCGCAGCTCACCGCCTACCAGGCCGGCGACGGCACGCCGCGCTGGTCCTGCCCGCTGCCCGGCCCGCTCACCGGTGACCAGCCGTTGGTGCTCGACGACACCCTGTTCCTGCCGGGCACCGGCGGTCAGCTGTACCGGGTGGATCTGCGCCGGCAGCGCGTGGTGGAGGTGTTCACCTCGGACGACCAGGACGGCGCCGGCTGGCAGCTGGCGACCGACAGCACCGTGCTGTACCGCGGGGCGGCGCTGGTCTTCGCGGGCTTCGGTCACTCCCTCTACGCGCTGCCGGTCGGCTAGGCCGACTTTTTGGTGGATCACGTGGGCAAGAACACGCCCGGGCGCCCGGGGCGGCGCCGTAGAGTTTCCGCATGCAGGTCATCCAGTCCAGCAAGCTCGCCCACGTCTGCTACGACATCCGCGGGCCGGTGCTCGACGAGGCGATGCGACTGGAGGACCAGGGGCACCGCATCCTCAAGCTGAACACCGGCAACCCGGCCGCCTTCGGTTTCGAGGCGCCGCCGGAGATCCTGCAGGACATGCTGCGCAACCTCTCCTCGGCGCACGGCTACGGCGATTCCAAGGGCCTGCTCTCGGCCCGCCGCGCCGTGGTGATGCACTACGAGGAGCGCGGCCTGCACGGGCTCGGCGTGGAGGACGTCTTCCTCGGCAACGGCGTCTCGGAGCTGATCCAGCTGGCGATGACCGCGCTGCTGGACGACGGTGACGAGGTGCTGGTCCCGGCGCCGGACTACCCGCTGTGGACCGCCTCGGTCTCGCTGGCCGGCGGCACCGCGGTGCACTACCGCTGCGACGAGCAGGCCGAGTGGTACCCGGACCTGGCGGACATCGAGGCCAAGGTCACCGACCGGACCCGGGCGATCGTGGTGATCAACCCGAACAACCCGACCGGTGCGGTCTACCCGCGCGAGGTGCTGGACGGGATCGTGGAGATCGCCCGCCGGCACCAGCTGGTGATCTACGCGGACGAGATCTACGACAAGATCCTCTACGACGACGCCGAGCACGTCCCGCTCGCCACCCTGGCGCCGGACCTGTTCTGCGTCACCTTCAACGGCATGTCCAAGGCCTACCGGGTGGCCGGCTTCCGCTCGGGCTGGATGGTGCTCTCCGGCGACCGGCAGCGGGCCCGCAGCTACATCGAGGGCCTGGGGGTGCTGGCCAGCATGCGGCTGTGCGCCAACATGCCGGCCCAGCACGCGGTGGCGGCGGCGCTCGGCGGACGCCAGTCGATCAAGGACCTGCTGCTGCCCGGCGGCCGGCTGCTGGAGTCGCGGGACGCGGCGTACAAGCTGCTCAACGAGATCCCCGGGGTCAGCTGCGTGAAGCCGAAGGGCGCGCTGTACGCGTTCCCGCGGCTCGACCCCTCGGTCTACAAGATCAAGGACGACGCGCAGCTGGTGCTGGACCTGCTGCGGGCCAAGCGGATCCTGATCGTCCAGGGCACCGGCTTCAACTGGCCCGAGCCGGACCACTTCCGGGTGGTCACGCTGCCCCGCCCGGAGGAGATCGAGGACGCGATCACCCGGATCGGCGACTTCCTCGCGGGCTACGTGCAGCCCTGAGCGACGCCCACCCCGCACACGACGGTGCCCGGGACCCTGCGCTGCACAGGGTCCCGGGCACCGTCGTGAGGGTGGGACAGAAGGTCTCGAAGCAACGGCCCGGCCGCCGCGCCACTCCGCAGCGGCGGCCGGACCTGGTCTTTCGGGTCAGCCCAGGCGCTTGACCAGCGCCCGGTACTCGTCCCAGAGCGCCTCCGGGGTGTGCTCGCCGAAGAGCTCCAGGTGGGCCGGGATCAGGCCGGCCTCCTGGCGCCAGATCTCCGGGTCGACCGAGAGCAGCAGCTCCAGGTCCTCGTCGGAGATGTCCAGGCCGTCCAGGTCCAGCGCGGCCTTGGCCGGCAGCACGCCGATCGGGGTGTCGACGCCCTCGGCGGTGCCCTGCAGGCGCTCGACGATCCACTTCAGCACGCGGCTGTTCTCGCCGTAGCCCGGCCAGACGAACTTGCCCTCGGCGTTCTTGCGGAACCAGTTGACGTAGTAGATCTTCGGCAGCTTGCTCGCGTCGGCGCCCGCGCCCAGCTTCAGCCAGTGCGCGAAGTAGTCGCCCATGTTGTAGCCGCAGAACGGCAGCATGGCGAACGGGTCGCGGCGCAGCTCGCCGACCGTGCCCTCGGCGGCGGCGGTCTTCTCCGAGGCGATGTTGGAGCCCAGGAAGACGCCGTGCTGCCAGTCGAAGGACTCGGTGACCAGCGGAACGGCGGTGGCGCGGCGGCCGCCGAACAGGATGGCCGAGATCGGCACGCCCGCCGGGTCCTCCCACTCGGGGGCGATGGTCGGGCACTGCGCGGCCGGAACGGCGAAGCGGGCGTTCGGGTGGGCCGCCGGGGTGTCGCTCTCCGGGGTCCAGTCGTTGCCGCGCCAGTCGATCAGGTGGGCCGGCGGCTCCTCGGTCAGGCCCTCCCACCAGACGTCGCCGTCGTCGGTCAGCGCGACGTTGGTGAAGACGGTGTTGCTGTGCAGGGTCTCGATCGCGTTGGCGTTGGTGTCCACGCCGGTGCCGGGGGCGACGCCGAAGAAGCCGGCCTCCGGGTTGATCGCGTAGAGGCGGCCGTCGGCGCCGAACCGCATCCAGGCGATGTCGTCGCCGATGGTCTCGACCTTCCAGCCCGGGATGGTGGGCTGGAGCATCGCCAGGTTGGTCTTGCCGCAGGCGCTCGGGAAGGCCGCGGTGACGTACTTGACCTCACCGTTCGGCGCGGTCAGCTTGAGCACCAGCATGTGCTCGGCCAGCCAGCCCTCGTCCCGGGCCATGGTCGAGGCGATCCGCAGCGCGTAGCACTTCTTGCCGAGCAGCGCGTTGCCGCCGTAGCCGGAGCCGAACGACCAGATCTCCCGGGTCTCCGGGAAGTGCGAGATGTACTTGGTCGAGTTGCACGGCCACGGCACGTCCGCCTCGCCCTCGGCGAGCGGGGCGCCGACGGTGTGCACGGCCTTGACGAACTCGCCGTCCTCGCCGAGCTGGTCGAGCACCGCCTGGCCCATCCGGGTCATCACGCGCATCGAGACGGCGACGTAGGCGGAGTCGGTGAGCTCGACGCCGTACGCGGCCAGCGGGGAGCCGACCGGCCCCATCGAGAACGGCACGACGTACATCGTGCGGCCCTTCATCGCGCCCCGGAACAGACCCTGCTCGCCCGAGAAGATCTCCCGCATCTCGGCGGGGGCCTTCCAGTGGTTGGTCGGGCCGGCGTCCTTCTCCTGCTCGGAGCAGATGAAGGTGCGGTCCTCGACGCGGGCCACGTCGCGCGGGTCGGAGGCGGCGTAGTACGAGTTCGGCCGCTTCTCGGGGTTGAGCTTCCTGAAGGTGCCCAGCTCCACCAGTTCGTCGGCGAGGCGCTGGTACTCCTCCTCGGAGCCGTCGCACCACACGACGCGGTCGGGCTGGGTGAGCTCGGCGATCTCGCTGACCCAGGCCAGCAGACGGTGGTGGCGGGTGGGTGCCGCGACGCTGACGGCAGAGTTCTCGTACGACACGATCGCTCCGTTTCACGCCTGAACGATCTAGAACAGGCGTCCGGGGGGTTGAGGGTGAATACACCGTAGCTCCGGCCTTCCGTGCCCAACACGGCACTTTGGACGGCTTGCCTGAACTTTTGCTACTCATTGGCCAAAAACGGAGCAGTGGGGGCGCGAACCCGGCCAGGCCTGGAGTCGCGCGGATCACATCCAAGTACTCCAGATTGTCCAAAAGTGATGAGGGACACTTCCTACCTAGTAGTAACCTACGGGTGCGTAGGTAGCATGAGCGCCATGACTGCGGAGCAGAGGCCGGTCGCGGGGGTTCCGCAGCCGGCGGTCGACGACCTGATACTGGGCACGACGGCGGAAGGCGCCGGGGTCCGGCCGGCCAAACCCGCCTGGCGGGGGTGGTTGCACGCCGGGATGTTCCCGGCCGCACTGGCCGCGGGCATCGTGCTGATCTGCCTGGCCGACTCACCGCGGGCGCAGGTCGCCTGCGCGGTCTACTCGGTCTCCGCCTGGCTGCTCTTCGGGATCAGCGCGGTCTACCACCGCTTCAGCTGGGGCCCGCGCGGCGACGCGGTGCTGCGCCGGCTGGACCACGCGAACATCTTCCTGATCATCGCCGGCACCTACACCCCGTTCACCATCCTGCTGCTGCACGGCGGGCGGCAGCAGCTGCTGCTCTGGCTGGTCTGGGGCGGAGCGCTGGCCGGGATCGCCTTCCGGGTGTTCTGGGTCGGCGCGCCGCGCTGGCTCTACACCCCGTGCTACCTGGCGCTGGGCTGGGCCGCGATCTTCTTCATGCCCGACTTCCTGCACGCCGGCGGGGTCGCGGTGATCACCCTGATGATCGTCGGCGGCGTGCTCTACAGCATCGGCGGCGTGATCTACGGGCTGAAGCGGCCCGATCCGTCACCGCGCTGGTTCGGCTTCCACGAGGTCTTCCACGCCTTCACCCTCGGGGCGTTCATCGTCCAGTACGTCGGCGTCTCGCTGGTTGCCTACACGGTGGCCAACTGAGTCGGGCCACTGCGCCGGATCGGCGCGGTGGCCCTTCTTCCGTACCGTCTCGACCTTTCGCGCAGGCCCGTCAGCCCGTCTGGCGGGCCTGCCGCCGTTCCCGGCGGGCCACCGCCTCGGCCCCCTGCTCGCGCACCCGGCGGCAGCGCTCGCAGTGCGCGGCGTCCGGGCGCTCGTCGGTCGGCGCGGTGACCTGCGCCGCGTGCCCGGCGTGCCGGAACCGCCGGCCGACGTGGACCATCACCAGCAGCGCCTCCACCGAGGCGACCGCCCAGACCAGCGGGGCACCGTCGGCGAGGTAGGCCGCGACCACCGCCAGCGCGGCGCCGACCACGGCGACCGTGCCCCAGAACTGCAGGTCCCGAGCATCCTTCACGGCCGTCGCCACCTCTCCCCGGTTTTCCCCCGTGACACGCCAGTGCCACCCAATGCCACATCGTATCCACTGACCGTGACAGGGAGTAGTCGAGGGCGAGCGAACAACACATCAATGTTTCATCAACTCCGGGTGCCGTACCCGGAACCCCAAGAACCGTTCCCAACGCGGAAGTTGGCAACGGGTGGACGGGCGGTCGAGAACCGGTGGGGCGCGGAACGGCCGAGCGCGCCCCGCGGCGGTTGGGTCCGCGGGGCGCGCCCGGTGTCGGGGCCGCCGGCTCAGCCGGCCGGGCGGCGGCGGCGCAGGGCCAGG
>NZ_JBNQTI010000135.1:2902-25777 GCF_050325825.1 Kitasatospora sp. LaBMicrA B282 | reverse complement strand
GGCGCGGTGCCCGGGGCAGCCACCGCGCCGCTGTCCCGCCGGATCCCCGGCGCCGCGCTGCCCGCGCACGCCGCGCGCACCCCGCCCCCGCGGGCCGCGCCGAACGCACCGGACACCGCCCTGCTGATCCGCGTCCGCACCGCACTGGAGGCCCTGCCATGACCCCCGTACCGTCCGCCGCCCCGCCGACCCGCTCATGAGGCGGATGCTGAAGCCGCGTCCCGACCGACGCCAACTCGCGGTCCTGGAGAGCAGCCTGCTCGCCGAACTGCGGGTGCTGCGCCAGCGGGTGCCGCACCTGGCGGGCGGCCTGGTGGCCAGTGTGAACGGGGTGCTGCTCGCACAGGACACCCATGACACCGATCCGGAAGACCTGGCCGCGCTCACCGCGACGGCCCTGGAACTCGCCCAGCGGCTGGCCGATGTCACCGGCCAGGGCGCGTTCCGCGAGTCGCTGATCCGCGGCGAGCACGGCTTCATCGCGACCTTCGCGGCGGGGCCGAGCTGCCAGCTGACCCTGCTCTCGCACCCGGACGTGAGCCTCGGCCGGCTGCAGCTGGAGGGCCGCCGGTCGGCCCAGCGGCTGGTCGAGGTGCTGCACGGCGGCGCTCCGGCCGGGCCGCACTGAACCCCTTCGAACCGACCCATCCGTCAGCACGACACCATCCAACACAAGGAGAAGCACCATGGTAGAGACCGACGTCGCCCTGCGGCAGACGATCAGCACCATCGAGGGCGCGATCGGCGCGGCTCTGGTCGACTACAGCAGCGGCATGGCGCTGGGCATGGTCGACGGCGGCGGCGGGCTGGACCTGACGGTGGCGGCGGCCGGCAACACCGACGTGGTGCGGGCCAAGTTCCGGACGATGGAGATGCTCGGGCTGAACGACGGCATCGAGGACATCCTGATCACCCTGAGCAGCCAGTACCACCTGATCCGGCCGCTGACCGGCCGCGGCGGCAAGGGCCTGTTCCTCTACCTCGCCCTCGACAAGCGCCGGGCCAACCTGGCCATGGCCCGCCACCAGCTGGCCAAGATCGAGACCGAGCTGGAGGTCTGACCGGCCGAGCTGGAGGTCCGACCGACCGCCGGCCCGCGGTCCGCACCGCTGCGGGCCGGTCTCACAGCCCCGGCAGTGCCTCCTGCGCCACCTCGTGCCGCCGCACCGGTTCCTCGGTGTGGCGGCAGCCGGGGCCGCGGCGCAGCATCCGGGACTCCGGATCGTGCAGCAGACGTCCGCAGCCGCGGCAGGTCACCCGCTCGGCCAGCCGGGCGGCGCCGGCGTCGGCCGCCTCGCTGAGCCCGGGCAACGGGAGGTCGGGGTGGTCGGACGACTCGGCAGGCATCCGCGCAGCCTACCGCCCCGGCACCCGCCGCAGGTCGGTGGGAGCGGGCCCGAGTCCACCCCGCCGGTGCCCGAACTCGGCGGCCACGGCGGGCCGCTCGCGCCCGGCCCGCGGCCACCTCGGCCGAGGCGGGCCGGCGCCCGGTACCGTGTCGGCTGCGACGCGGCCCAGGGGCCAGGACGGGGTGGAGCAGCAGGTGACGAGCGGCATCGACGGCCGGGCGGCGCAACCGGCGACGCAGTGGCGGCGGTTCGAGCGGTCGGCCGGCGACTGGTCGGAGTACCGGGAGATCCGCCGGGAGGGGATCCGCTGCTTCCTGCGCTGGAGCGCGAGCCGCCGGGTCGGCAAGGCGAGCACCTCGACGCTGGACGACGAGCAGCGGGCCGCGCGGCACGCCGAACGCAAGGTCTCCGAGTGGCTGCGGAAGGGATTCGTCGAGGTCGCCCCACCGCCCGACGCGGCCGCAACCGCCGCCGCGACCGCCGCCGAGGAGCCCCGGACCCCGGTCCTCGACGTGCTCCGGGCCGCGGCGAGCCCCCACCTCCCGCCGCCCGAGTACCTGCCGGTCGAGGGCCACCAGGAGGTGTACCGCCACGACCAGGCGCCCGGCCATCCCCGCGGGTTCCACGAGTACCTGGTGCTCAGCGACCAGGGGCGCCGGGCAGTGCGCTTCGCGGTGCAGGCGGCCTGCTTCGACCCCGCGGCGGTCGCGGCCTTCCTCGACTTCCTCGGCGCGCACCGCGAGCCCGCCTTCGACGGGCGCTCGCACCACAAGCTGCCGCTGCCGGCCCCGGTCGGACCCTTCGGCCACGCGCTGCTCTGCTCGCCCGGCCTCGCCCGCAGCCACCGGGCGTACCCGGCGATCGCGGCCCGGGTCGCCACGGCCTTCCCGGTCTTCGACTGCGAGATCGGCGACGCGGACAGCGAGGTGCTCGTCGATGCCCGGATCCACGGGCGCGGTTCGCTGCCGTACACCGACTGGAGCCGCCGGCCGCAGCCGGTGCTCGACCTCAGGTACGACCTCCGGCCCTCCCGGTACCGCCGGACGGCGACGTTCAAGGTGTTCGGCCCCGCCGTCCTCGCCGACCTGCTCGCCGAACTGCCGGGCGCGGACCCGCAGAGCTGGCTGGAGGTCCGCTCGTTCCGCGGCGAGGTCAGGCGCCTGGTCCCCGGCGCGAGCGCCTCCCCCGACGAGGTGAACGCCTTCCTGCTGGGCTGACACCGCGCCCGCACCCCCGTGACCAGGGACGCCGTCAGCCGTTGACCCGGCAGGCAGACCCCGATCCCTCCGGAGGACCAGATGCGTACCGCGATCCGACTCACCGTCACCGGCGCCCTGCTCGCCGCGGCCACCCTGGCGGGCACCGCCGCGGTCTGGGCGGCCGCGGGCGACCCGGCGTCCTACCCGGCGCCGTCGAAGCAGGAGCACCTGTACGCCATCCCGGTGGGCGCGATCACCGACCTCGGCGACCTCACCAAGGTCTCCCTGCTGGGCAACGACTTCGCGGGGCTGCTCGGGCAGGGGCCGGAGGCCGGCCACTGGTCCCGAGGCCGGCCACTGATCCGGTGACCGGCCCGGCCGGGTCACCGGTGGCGCGGGGTCAGTTCGTGTGCAGCAGGTGGCAGACGAAGTCCTCCTGCACCTCGCGCAGTTGCTTGACCAGCTCGGGCTGCCCGGCGTCGTTGAGCTGCTCGGAGACCACGAACGCCAGGCTGCGGCGCCCGTCCGGGGTGCCCACGGCCAGCAGGGTGTAGCCGAGGAAGTTCCCGGTGTGGCCGTAGACCACCCCGCACCGGGTGGTGTAGCGGAAGATCGCCAGCCCGACCTCGTTGTCCCCCGGCCCGGACGGCTGCGAGCGGCCCGGCCGGAAGGTCAGCTGCTGCGCCCGGGTGGCCGCCGAGAGCAGCGTGCCGCTGGCGTAGGCCCGGGTGAAGGAGCTCAGGTCGCGCGGCGTGGCGACCATCCCACCGGCCGCCCAGAGGCCGGACATCCCGTACTCGGTGCTGACGTCCTGCGGCGCGGCCGGCGGCGCGACCGCGTAGCCGTGCAGGTACGGCTCGGGCAGCTCGAAGCCGCGCGGCAGACTGGTGTGCCGCAGCGCGAGCGGGTCGAGGACCAGGTCGTGCAGCAGGTCCTCGTAGGAACGCCCGGTGGCGGCCTCGGTCATCAGGGCGGCCGCGATGTTGTCGGAGTTGACGTAGCGGTAGGTGCTGCCCGGCGTGAAGCCGAGCGGCTGGTCGGCCACGTAGCCGAGCAGGCAGTGCGGGTCGAACTCGTGGTGCGGGTCGCCCTGGAGCTCCTGCAGGAAGGCCGGCGCCCTGTTGTACTCGGGCAGGCCGCTGGTGTGGTTCAGCAGTTGACGGAGTGTCACCGCACCCCAGGCGGCGGGAAGGTCGGGCAGCCACCGGGCGATGGTGTCGTCCAGCGAGAGCGCGCCGCGGTCCACCAGGGCGAGGGCCACCGCGCCGTTGAACATCTTGGAGACGCTGGCCAACCGGGCGTGGTCGTCGGCCCGCGGCGCACCGGCGCCCGGGTTCGCCAGGTCGGCCAGGCCCGCCCGGTAGCTGCGGATCCGGTCCCCGTCCCGCAGCACGGCGATCGCACCGGGCGGCCCGCCGGGCTCCGTCACCAGCTCGGCCAGCTCCCGGTTCAACCGGCGGTCCGCGGGGTCCCATGAGCCGGGCGGTGCGACCGCCCAGGCGGTAGCGGACTGGCCGAGCAGGACGAGCAGGGCCAGGGCGAGCGAGCGCAGCGGACGGGACGGCACGGGCGGGCACCTCCGACGGGCGGCGGACAGGGCAGTGCGCTTACGCATGACCCACCGTGGCCGGGGCGAAACGGCTGCCGCGCGCTACTACCCGCTCGGCCGAGCCCGCGGTGCACGGCACGGCCGCCACCGCCGGTCGGCGCCCTCGGGGCCTCAGCGCCCCGGCGGCTCAGCCGGTCGAGGTCCTGGTGCGCGCGTAGTGCCGGGACGCCTTGGCGCGGTTGCCGCAGGAGGCCATCGAGCACCAGCGGCGGGTGCCGTTCTTCGAGGTGTCGTAGAAGTGCAGCACGCAGTCGGGGTGCGCGCAGGAGCGGATCCGGTCGGGGGCCTCGGCGAGCAGGCGCAGGTAGTCGGCGGCGGCGCTCCAGGCCGGCAGCCAGCCGGGGTCGTCGACGCGGACCCGGTCGACCGGGCCGTCCGGGCCGAGCAGGCGGTCGATCGAACCGTGCGCGAGGACGGCGTTCAGCGCCGCGCGGGCCTGCGGGCCGTCCTCCTGATCCACCAGGCGGGCGATCGCCGCACGGGCGGTGCGCAGGGCGTCGAGCGTGCCCGGGTCGGCGGGGGCGCGGTCGGCGAAGCCGGTGAGTTCGAGCCAACCCACCAGCCCGGCCACGGAGTCCAGCAGGTCGCGGGGGGTGCCGCCACCGTTCCACCGGGTGTTGAGCAGGTCCAGGCTGAGCGGCTCACCCGGCAGGGGGCGTGGGTCGGGCGGCGGCACCTGCTGGGACATCGGACTCCTTGCCGTTTCGCATCTCGGTTCTGCACATCGCGGTTCTGCACATCGCGGTTTTGCGTCGTGGTGTCACATCGCGCCTCGATTCTAACCAGCGTGCCGGGTGGTCAGCGGTTGACGATGGTTATTTCTAACCTCCATACTCGAGCACAGAGGTTATGCAGCCAGGAGGGCGGCAGCCGCCGTCCCGAGTCACGAGGAGTCCTCGACCATGTCCCAGAGCGCCGTCACCGAGACCGCCACCACCGAGGCCACCGCCACCGCCCCGAGTGGCCCCAGTAGCCTCAAGACCGGTCACATCGGCCTCAACGTGACCGACCTCGACCGCTCGCTCGCCTTCTACCAGCAGGTCTTCGGCCTCGAGGCGTACAGCCGCAGCACCGACCCCGAGCGCCCGTGGCTCTTCCTGGGCCGCGACGGACAGCTGGTGCTCACCCTCTGGCAGCAGAGCACGGGCCGCTTCGCCACCGCCGCCCCCGGCCTGCACCACCTCTCCTTCGAGGTCCCGGACATCGCGGACGTCCGACGGGCCGAGCAGGTGCTGCGCTCGCTGGGTGCCGAGTTCGCCTACGACGGCGTGGTCGCACACGGGGAGAACGCCGGCTCGGGCGGGATCTTCTTCGCCGACCCCGACGGCACCCGACTGGAGATCTACACCGCAGCCGCCACCGACGCCGGCGTCGCACCGAGCGGCACCGCCCCGACCTGCGGCTTCTTCTAGACCGTCAGACCACCGACAGACGCTCCGACCACCCACCCGGAGACCGCCGTGAATACCCTCTCCGACCACCCCGCCGCCGCCACGGACGCCACGGACGCCACTGCCGCCGCTTCGGGCGAGGAGCTCGTCCGTCGGCGCGCCGGGTTCGCCCGCCCCGGCTACTCCGGTCCGACCAAGCACCAGCGGATCCCGGCCGTCGCCGTGGAGTTCCTCGCCGCCCAGCCCATGCTCGTGGTCGGCGCGGCCGACGCCGCCGGCCGGATCTGGGCGGGCCTGCTGACCGGCCGCCCCGGGTTCCTGCACGCGGCGCGCCCGGCAGCGGACCCGGTCGACGACGCCCCCGACACCCCGGACACCGTCGCCATCGAGGCACGGCCACTGCCCGGCGACCCGCTGGCCACCGTCCTGGCCGCACCCGGCGAGATCGGCAGCATCGCACTGGAACCGTCCCGGCGGCGTCGGATGCGGATGAACGGTCGCACCACCCCCACGGCCACCGGGCTGCGCCTGACCATCGCGCAGGTCTTCTCCAACTGCCCCAAGTACATCCAGAGCCGGGACTTCGCCTTCGCCGAGCCGGGCGCGCCCGCCCCCGCGCCTCCCGATCGCAGCACCGCACTGACGACAAATCAGCAGATCGACATCAGCACCGCCGACACCTTCTTCATCGCCACCGCCGACCGCCACGGCCGGCTCGACGCCTCGCACCGCGGCGGCAACCCCGGCTTCGTCCGGGTCCTCGGCCCCGACCGCCTGGTCTTCCCGGACTACCGCGGCAACGCGATGTTCTCCACCCTCGGCAACCTGGAGGAGAACCCCGCCGCCGGCCTGCTCTTCATCGACTGGGAGACCGGTTCCACCCTCCAGCTCACCGGCACCGCCCGCACCGACTGGGATCCGGCCCGCACCGCCACGGTACCGGGCGCCGAACGGCTGGTGGAGTTCACCGTGACCCAGGTGGTGGAACTCCGCGCCGCCCACCCGCTCCGCTGGACCAGCCCCGACTACTCCCGCTTCAACCCACCGGCAC
Organism: Kitasatospora sp. LaBMicrA B282; assembly: GCF_050325825.1. Taxonomy (NCBI): domain Bacteria; kingdom Bacillati; phylum Actinomycetota; class Actinomycetes; order Kitasatosporales; family Streptomycetaceae; genus Kitasatospora; species Kitasatospora sp. LaBMicrA B282. Next base: position 19,178 of record NZ_JBNQTI010000135.1, on the reverse strand, counting down.
GGCAGGCTGGTTGAGCGCACAGGTCGAACATGAAGGCCTCGCGCGGGGTCGTCCGTCGCCATCGAACGGCAGATCGCCGACGGCTTCAGCCCCGAGGAACGCGCACTGCTGATCGGCCTCCTGGCCCGCGCCTCGAGCCGGCTGACCGGCACGCCGGACGACGAGTGACACGGCCGGCGCAGCCTGGCGGGCCGCGCGGGGCGACGGCTGACACCCCGGCGGTCAGGTCACAACCGCGCACCGGACCGCGCCGGAGGGTCGACGTACGGCCCGACGATGGCTTCAATGGACCACAGGGGACGGCCAGTTGATCCAGCCGGCCGACGGGGGAAGGGGATCGCCATGCCGGGTTACACCGGTGGCAAGGCCAACGAGCCGGCCCGCGCCGAAGAAGCAGTCGCAGCCGCGGGCAGCACCGCACCGGAACCCGGCCCGTCGAGCACCCGAGCAGCAGAGCCACGAGGAGGTACCACCATGCCCGACGTGACGGGCGGCAAGGCCGGACACCCCGCAGAAGCGCCCGATGCGACGCCGGCCGACACGCCCGTACCCACGCCGGCGAGCGAGGACGACGCCGACACCAGCGACACCGGCGACGACGCCTAGCGCGTTTCTTTCGGATCAGCGGGTGGCTGGTCTGGCAGTGGGGTCAAGTTGTGCCACCGGAGTCTGTACTCCTGGTCTGTCTCGCCAGTGCGGAGGAATCCCAGACGTTCGTACAGCCTGCGGGCCTCGGGGTTGTCCTTGTTGATGCACCGTTCGACGGTGTTGCGCCGCCGGTAGGCGTCACGGTCGAAGCCAGGCGGTCGTCCACCGCGCGAGCCACGGTTGCGGCGCTCCGAGCGAGACGTCACGCGGACTGCTTGTCTCCTGCCTGCGGGCAACGAGCAATAGTCAAGATCTGTGGATGAGTTGTCGTGCGAGCGCGGGCCAGTGCCATGGGGCCGGACCCCGCAGCCTCACATCCGGGATCTCAGCACGTCGACTTCACAGCCTTGCGCGAATGGGTCGAAGCCGTGTTCGACCAGCCAGCGAACCCCCAGCAGGCTCCGCAACGACCACCACGCGCGGATCACGTCGAGGTCGATGTCGGTGCCATAGCCGGCGATGACGTCTTCGACGTGCTCCTCGTGTCCGAGCGTCAAGGTGGCGAGGTCGAACAGGGCATCACCCCAGCCCGCCTCGGACCAGTCAATGATGCCGGTGACCTCGTCGCCGTCGACGAAGACGTGATCGATCTGCAGGTCGCCGTGCGTGAACGCCGGAGTCCACGGCCGGATCGCGGCCTCGGCGACGTGGCGGTTGCGGGTGACCAGGTCGGCGGGCAGGATGCCGTTCGTCACGAGCAACTCGCACTCGCCGTCGAGTTCCGCCACCAACTCGTCGGGACCCCGGCGGCGCCGACCGGGCCAGGGCGGCAACGGCGCCTCGTGCAGCTTCCGGATGGCTGCACCCGCCGCGGCCCATGCCGCCGGCGACGCGGTCGACGGCTCGCCGAGGCGCCCGAGCGCCGTCCCCGGAAGCGCGGCGATCGCGAGCACGGGCGGCTTGCGCCACAGGACCTCCGGCGTCGGGACCGGTGCCAGGGCCATCGCCTCCACCTCAACGTCGATGCGCGCTTGATCGGGGTCTATCTTCAAGAACACGTCGCCGACGCGCAGGGTCGCGCGCTCGGAATGGGCGACGACGACTTTGACCTCATCCATGGCGGCCAGTGTCCCAGGACGGCCGATGACATTCGCCGGGTTATCGCGTGTCAGCCACAGTCCGGCTGTTGGCTCCTGCAGCCGATCAAGCGGCCTGCTCCCCGCGCTCGACGAAGGCACCGTTGTCGAACTGGGCGCCTGCACGGACCAGTGCGACGAGGTGGGCTCCGGTGATCGCGCGCCAGCGTGTCCGGGCGGACCGAGGGTCGGCCCGGGCAGGGGCGCACGCAACACACCGCAACCGCGACCGAGGTCGAACCCTGCCCGGATTCGGGCAGATTCTTTGAGTTTCCAGCGGCTCCCTGCGTAGGCTCCTGCGATAGCCGCACGGTACCGGCCTCGCCCGCCCCCACCTCCGCGTACCGGCGGGTGCCACGCAGCTGCCTCGACCCACCCGCGGAGCCGCCCGATGACTGTCCTGACCGCGCTCACCTCGTTCGCCGTCGTCGCCGGGATGCTGACGCTGATACCCGGGATGGACACCGCGGTGGTGCTCCGTTTCGCCGTCACCCAGGGGCAGCGGTACGCGTTCGCCGCGGCGCTGGGTGTGGCCACCGGGTCCCTGGTCTGGGGAGCCGCGGCCGCGGTGGGCGTCTCGGCGGTGCTGACCGCCTCTCACCTGCTGTACACCGCACTGCGGGTGGCCGGGGCCGGGTACATGATCTGGCTGGGTGCGGGCTTCCTCCGCCAGAGCCTGCGCCGCCGCCGCTCCGGAGAACCCGCCGACGCGACGCCGCCCCTCGAGCGCACCACGGGCGACACCCCGCTCCCGCCCCGCCGCGCCCTGCTCCGCTGCTGGACCCGCGGGCTGGCCACCAATCTGGCCAATCCCAAGACCGGGGTCTTCTACCTGGCCATGCTCCCGCAGTTCATCCCGGCCCACGCCCCGCACCTGCTGATGGGCCTGGCCCTGGCCGCCGTCCACGACCTGGAGGGGCTGACCTGGTTCACCGCGCTGATCCTGGGCACCCGGGTGCTCGGCCGCTGGCTGCGCAGCGGCGCGGTGCACCGGGCGATGGACCGGATCACCGGGACGGTGTTGATCGGCTTCGGGGTGAAGCTGGCGCTGGCCGACAACTGATCGGCCGACAGCTGACCGGCCCCGGCAACTGACCGGTCGGCAGCTGACCGGCCGGCAACTGCCAGTGGGCCTCAGCCCGTCGCCCGCTCCGCGGCGCTGCGTTCCACGCAGAACTCGTTGCCCTCGGGGTCGTGCAGCGTGACCCAGCCGGTCCCGTCGGGCCTGCGGTGGTCCTCGTGCAGTGTGGCGCCCAGGGCGAGCAGGCGCTCGACCTCCTCGTCCCGGGTGCGGTCCTGGGGCTGGAGGTCCAGGTGGACGCGGTTCTTGACCGCCTTGCGGTCAGCGACCCTGACGAACAGCAGGGTGGCCGCCGCGGCCGTGACCAGGGCTTCCGGGTCCCCGGGGAAGTCGTCGTCACCGAGCGAGCCGTCCAGGGCCCGGGCCCAGAAGCTCGCCAGGACGTAGGGGTCGGCGGAGTCGACGGTGACGTGGCGTATCGCGGAACTCATGGCCGCCATCCGACCACGGATCCCCGGGAGCCGTCCATAGTCGGCCGACCTCGGCTCCCCCACCGCACAGCGCCCGCCGCACCCCGCACCCCAGGCCCCGCTCCCCACGCCCCCCGCCTCACCCACCCGCGCTGCGCCTGGCCCGGAAGGCAGCCGCCTTCACCCGGTTCTGACAGGCCGTCGAGCAGAAGTGCTTGCCCGCGTTGCGCGAGGTGTCGATGTACACCCGGTCGCAGCGCACGGCCTGGCAGACCCCGAGGCGGCCCGCGAGTTCGCTGCCGAGGGCCAGGGCGAGCGCGGTGGCACACCCGGCGGTCCAGCCGATCGCCAGTGAGTCGTCGCTGCCGTGGAAGTGCAGCTGCCAGGGTTCGCCGCTCATCCGGTCGAGTTGGGGGCGGGCGCCGGAGGCGAGCAGCAGGGTGTTGAGGCCGGCGGCGGCCGCGTCGAGGTCGCCGGCGTCCACGGCGGTGAACACCGTGCGCAGCCGCTGCGCCGTGGTGGCGAGGTAGGCGGCCTGGGCGGGCTCGATGGCGGCGGGGTCGAGCGCGCCGTCGGCACCGGGTGGGAGGGCGGCGGCGATCGCGGGGGCCAGCTCCGCACCGCGCGGGGCGGTGTAGTGCCGACCGCGCGCGCTGCCGTCGGTCAGCGCGTTCACCAGGGCGACCGCCGCCGACAGCAGCGACGTCAGATGACTGTCGAACATCACTTGACCGGTTACCCCTCTCGCCCCTAGCTTCCATCACTGATGATAGCCACTTCACCAGTGATGCACCCGCCGGCGCCGGAGGCCTCGTGAGCACCCCCGCACCCGCACCGCCCGCCTCCCCGCTGCCCCCACCGCCTCCACTGTCCCCGCTCCCCCGCACCGTCCGGCTGCTGATCGCGGCACGCGCGGTCAACCGGCTCGGGGCGTTCTCGCTCGCCTTCCTCACCGTGCTGATCAGCACCGAGTTCCGGGTGGGGCCCGCCACCGCCGGGCTGGTCGGCGCGGCGTTCGGGCTGGCCACCATTCCGTCCCGGCTGGCCGGCGGACGGCTCGCCGACCGGCTCGGGCCCCGCCGCACCATCGTGCTCGGCCTGACCGGGTGCGCCATCGCCCAGCTCGGGCTGGCCGGAGCGCGCGACCTGCCCGCGGCCGTGGGCTGGGCGGTGCTGCTCGGGCTGGCCTTCGAGCTGTACGAACCGCCCAGCCAGGCGATGATCTCCGACGCCGTCCCGGCCGACCAGCGGGCCCGCGCCTTCGGCCTGCTCGGGGCGGCGCTGGCGGTGGCCGGACTGGCGGCCGGCCTGCTCGCGGCGGCCCTCGGCCACTGGGGGCTGCGCTGGCTCTTCGTCGCCGACGCGGTGACCTGCCTCGCCTGCGCGGCCGTGGTACGGGCGGTGCTGCCGGCCGACGCCCGACCCGCCGTCCGGGGACCCTCGGCGGCCCCGGCGGCGGCGCGGCCCAGCCCCTGGCGGGACCGCGCGCTGGTCGTGCTGATCGTCACCGGCACCCTCTTCGCGCTGGTCTACCTCCAGCTCACCACCGCCCTGCCGCTCGCCCTGGCCCGCTCCGGCCGCCCGCCCGCGCAGGCCGGCCTGCTGTACGCGGTGTCGGCGCTCACCGTGCTCGCCGGGCAACCGCTGCTCCGCCGCCGCCCGTCCACCCGGGCCGGCCGGTCCCCGCAGGCCGCGCGGCCGGGGCACGCCGACCGGGCGGCCCTGCGCATCGGCTACCTGCTCTTCGCCGCGGGGCTCGCCGGCTACGCGTTCGCCCACACGTTGCCCGCGCTGCTCGCCACCACCGTGCTCTGGAGCCTCGGCGACCTGCTGCTGCTCGGCCGGGTCTACGCCGTGGTCGCCGATCTGGCGCCGCCCGGCGCCACCGGTCGCTATCTGGCTGCCTACGGCACCAGTTGGGGCATCGCGGCCGTCGCCGCCCCGTTGCTCGGCACCCAGGCACTCACTCGCTTCGGCACCACCGGGCTCTGGCTCGGCCTGGCCGCCTGCAGCCTCGTCCTCGCCGCCACCACCTCGCCCGGCCGTCGCCCGCCGCCTGCTTCGCCGGCATGACCGGAGCCTGGCTGCCCGCGTGATCGCCTCAAGGGCGATCGCCACGCCCCTCGCATTCACCAGGTGAACCGCCGACATGCCCTGGCATTCGCGATCACCAGCCCCTGGGTGATCACCCAGCCGACCGCGCCCCACCTGGTGCCCGGCACCAGTCGCCCGTGCCCCGGCCGCGCTGTTTGGATGGACATCGGCCCCACCGCACGGGGCCCGGCTCGCGGCCGCACCGCGGGCCACGGCGGCGGCCGCACCAAGCCTTGGGCGCGGAGTGGCTGCGGGACCGGTCTGTCCTCCTCAAGCGGACCGGCCCCGCAGCTCTCCGTGCCCTCGGCTCGCCCCACCCCCCGCGGGACCCGCTTGCGGACTCGATCCGATTCCGGGGGGCAGCCCTCAGACCGGCGTCGAGCCCTTGTGCACGACCTCGTGCTGCCACAGGTCGCGGGGCTGCCCGTGCAGCTCCCAGAAGTGCTCGGCGACCAGGTCGGGGTCCGAGTCGGTCCCCCTGACCATGTGGCAGTCCACCGTGACGGTGGCGACGTGGATGCCGAGCGGGCCGTACTGCTGGTCGAGCAGCTGCGTCAGGGCCCGCACGCCGGCCTTGCCGAGCGAGAGGCTGGTGCGCCGGGCGTCCGGCCGCGGCATCCCGCCCGTGATCAGCACCGAGCCGCCGCCCTGCTCCGCCATCAGGGGCGCGAGGTGCGTCGCCGCTTCCAGTGCCCCGAGCACGTTCACCGACCAGGCCCGCAGCTGCTGCTCCCGGTCCAGCTCTCCCGGGCTGTCCAGCCGGATGACGGCGGCGTTGTAGACCAGGACCTCGGGCACTCCGTGGGCCACCACGGCGGCGTCCAGGGCCGCGCGCAAGGCGCTGCCGTCGGCGCTGTCCGCCTGCAGCGCAACGGCGGTCAGACCGTCACGGGTGAGGGCACCGGCCAGGTCCACGACCGCGGGACTGCGGGCGATCAGGGCCACCGGCAGCCCGGCTCGCGCGAACCTGCCGGCCACCGACGCGCCCAGACCTGCCCCGGCACCGATGACGACTGCTCCGGACACGGGCTTCTCCTCTGTTCGACTGGGATCGGACAGCCCGACGGTAGGGCCTGACATCGGTGCGAGGTGCAAGCCGGAGTGACGGACGCCACAGGCAGAACGGTGACCCGGTCGCCGGCGGTTACCCATCCCCGGCTCACTCCAGGCTGCGCAGCACCGCTGCCTCCCGTTCCGCCGACAGGCCGACCGGGGGGCGGTCGGTGCGCAGCTCGATCCGGCCGCCCTGGCCCTCCAGCCAGAGCCAGGTGTCGGTCACGGTGTCGGCCACCGGGCGGCAGCGCAGGCCGGTGGCGACCGCGGCGGCCACGTCCGTCCCGTGGAAGGTGCGGTGCAGGTCGCCGGGCGGCAGCCAGAGCGGCAGCTCGGTCCACGGCTCGACGCCGGCGGCTAGCAGCGGTTCCGGGTCGGCCCAGCGGAGTTCGGCGCGGGAGCCGGTGGCGCTGACGCAGGTGTCCAGCAGTTCGCGCATGGTGGTGTGGCCCGGCGGGCTCACCAGGTTGTAGGGGCCGCCGAGTCCGCGGTCGAGGGCGCCCAGGATCCAGTCGGCGAGGTCCCGGGCGTCGAGGTACTGCAACGGCAGGTCCTGCGGGCCGGGGGCCAGCACCGGTCCGCCGCGGGCGACCCGGGCCAGCCACCACGGCAGCCGGCCCACGTTCTCCCGGGGGCCGAGCAGCAACCCGGCGCGGACCAGCAGGGCCCGGTCGCCGAACGCCTCCGTCGCGGCCAGTTCGCCGCCCCGCTTGGCCTGCGGGTAGCCGACCGGGCCCGCGTCCGCGGCGGCCTCGACCAGCGGGCTGGTCTCGCTCAGCGGGCCGGGTGCCGGGTGCGCGTACACCGAACGGCTGGAGAGGTAGACGTAGCGGTCGACCCGCCCGGCCAGCAGCCGGGCCGCGTCCCGGACCGCGACCGGCGCGCCGGTCCAGGTGTCGACCACGGCGTCCCACTCGCCGTGGTCGAGCGCGGTCAGCCCGCCGGTGCGGGTCCGGTCGCCCAGCAGCACGGCCGCGCCCGGCGGTGGGGCGTGCCGGCCGCGGTGGAACACCGTCACCTGCCAACCCCTGGCCAGTGCTGCCTCGGCGACCGCACGCCCGGCGAATTCGGTGCCACCCAGTATCAGAAGCCTCATGACGGTCACTCTGCCCGCCCGGGCGGGGTCGGCAACGGCTGCACGCTCTGGGCGGAATCGCCGTCAGCGGAATCCACTGGAGCCCACGCCGGCCACCGGCCACCGGCCACCACCCATCGGCCACCACCTGTCAGCCACTCACCCGACGGACCGCCCCCGCTCAGCTCCGTCGCTCGCGCCGCTCCCTGCCCTCCGCCATCGCCTGCCACACCCGGTCCCGCAGGAACGGCGCCTCGGTGAAGCGGATGCCGGTCGCGTCGCGCAGCGCGTTGGCGAAGGCGGGCGGCACGGGGTTGAAGGGGCTCTCGCTCATGGACTTGGCACCGAGCGGGCCGATCGCGTCCGAGGTCTCGCTGAAGTGCACCTCGGTGCGCGGGACGTCGGCGTAGGCCGGCAGGCGGTAACGGCGGAAGGCCGCGGTGGTGACGGCGCCGCGGTCGTCCACCAGCACCTGCTCGAAGAGCGTCGCCCCCAGCGCCTGGGCGACCCCGCCCTCGACCTGGCCCCGGCACTGCATCGGGTTCATCACCTTGCCCGCGTCGGCCCCGTGCACGCTGCGCAGGATCCTGATCTCGCCGCTGTCCGGGTCGACCGCGATCCGGAACCACTGGGAGTTGAACGCGATCGACCGCGGCGAGCCACCGAAGTGGCCGTCGGCCGTCAGCTCCACGCCCTGGCTCTGCGCCGCCTCGAAGACCTCCTTCAGCGGCACCGACCGCCCGTCGCACTCCACCGAGTCGGCGGTGAGCCGCAGCAGGCTGCGCGGGGTCCGGGCGTACTCGGCGGTGAACGAGAGCAGTTGTTCGGCCAGCGCGTTGGCGGCCTTCATCACCGCCTTGCCCGCGACCACCGTGCCGGCCGAGCCAAACGCGCCGGTGTCGTGCTTGACCACGTCGGTGTCGGACTGCCGGATGGAGATCCGGTCGACCGTGGTGCCGAGCGCACCCGCGGTGATCTGCTTGTGCACGGTGGTGGTGCCGTTGCCGAACTCCGCGGTGCCGACGGCGATGTCGTAGGTCCCGTCGTCCAGCAGCCGCACGGTGGCGTCGGCGATGTGGCCGCCGGGCGGGCCGCAGGCGATCGCCGACATGGCGAAGCCCTGACCCACCAGCCAGCCCTCGGGCGCGAGTTCGGCGCTGGTGTCGTCGGCGAGGGCGTCCCGGACCACCTTGAGGCACTGGTCGAGCCCGTAGCTGGCGATGTGCAGGTCCTCCTCCTCGCCGAGCGGGCCCTCCATGTGCTCGCCGGGACCGATGATGTTCTTCTCGCGCAGCACCATCGGGTCCAGGTCCAGCCGCCGGGCCAGCTCGTCCATCGCCGACTCGACGGCGAAGGTGACCTGGCCGAGTCCGTAGCCGCGGAAGGCGCCGGCGGGCACGCCGTTGGTGTACACGGAGTACGCGTCGACCTTCTTGTGCGGCGCCCGGTACACGCCCATCGACTCCCCGACGCTGTGGAACATCACCGCCGGGCCGTGGTTGCCGTACGCGCCGGTGTTGGAGACCACCCGGAACTGGATCGCCGTCAGGGTGCCGTCCCGCCTGGCCCCGAGCTTCACCGTGATCGTGAACGGGTGCCGGGTGGTGGCGCCGTAGAACTGTTCGGGGCGGGTGAACTCCAGCTTGACCGGCCGGTGCAGCTTCATCGCGGCGAGCACCGCGATGTCCTCGGTGAGCATCTCCTGCTTGCCGCCGAACCCGCCGCCGACCCGGCCGGCGACCACCCTGACCTTCTCCATCGGCAGGTCGTACAGGTCGCAGAGCGCCCGGCGGGTGAGGAAGGGCACCTGGGTGCTGGAGCGCACCACGATCCGCTCCTCGCCGCCCTCGGCACCGTCCTCGCCGGCAGCCTCCTCGAAGTAGACCACGCAGCCGTGCGTCTCCAGGCTGGCGTGCTGCACCCGCTGGGTGCGGAAGGTCTCCTCGTAGACCACGTCGGCCTCGGCGAATCCCTGCTCGACGCTCCCCATCTCGCCGTGCGCCTCGCCGCAGACGTTGGACTCGGCGCGGGCGATCCGGGACTCGGGACCCTTCGGGTGGAGCACCGGCGCGCCCGGCAGCATCGCCTCCTCCGGGTCCAGGACGTACGGCAGTTCCTCGTACTCGACCACGATCCGGCGGCAGCCCTCCTCGGCGGCGCCCTCGCTGTCGGCGACCACGGCCGCCACCCGCTGGCCGACGAAGCGGACCACGTCGTCCAGCACCCGGGTGTCGTCCGGGTCCTCGGTGGGGTGCTCGTGGCGGGCGGAGGAGTAGAGCTTGGCGGGCGCGTCGTGGTGGGTGAGCACGGCCTGCACCCCGGGCACCCGCAGCGCGTCGGTGGCATCGATCGAGACGATCCGGGCGTGCGGGTGCGGGGAGCGCAGCAGCTTCAGGTGCAGCAGGCCCGGCACCTCGACGTCGAAGGTGTAGCGGGCGGTGCCGGTGACCACCTGCGGGCCGGCGGGGGCGCCCAGGCTGCGCCCGACGGCCTGCCCCGCGCACGGTTCCTCGGCGTGCTTGACGCCGCGGATCGCGTCCTCGATCGCCCGGTAACCGGTGCAGCGGCACAGGTTGCCCTTGAGCGAGCGCGGCAGGTCGGTGAGCTGCTCGGCGTCCAGGGCGCTGGTGGTCATCAGGAAGCCGGCGGTGCAGAAGCCGCACTGGAAGCCCTGGGCGTCGAGGAACCGGCGCTGCATCGGGTGCAGTTCGCCGTCCTTCGCCAGGCCCTCGACGGTGGTGACCGAGCGGCCGGCGGCCCGGACCGCGGGGTAGAGGCAGCTGTGCACCGGCGCGCCGTCGACCTGGACGGTGCAGGCGCCGCAGTCACCGGCGTCGCAGCCCTTCTTGACGCCGAACCAGCCGCGTTCGCGCAGGTAGGTGCGGAGGCACTGGCCAGGGCGCGGCTCGGCGTCGAAGTCCTCGTTGTTGACACGGATCGCGAAACTCATGCGACGGCCTCCTCGGCCGGGTCGTGGGGGGTGCTGTGGGGGGTGGGGGTGTGACGGGGGGTGAAAGGGGTGGGGTGCGGGCGGCTGGTGGGGTGGGTCAGCCGACCGCGGCGGGTTCGACCAGCTCGCGGCGGATCTCCTCCGCGAAGCGGAAGGTCATGTGGCGGCGCCAGGCCGGCAGCCCGTGGATGTCGTCGAAGTACTCCCCCGGCGCCACCGCGTGCTCCACCGCCTCGCGCACCGCCTCGGCGTTCGGCGGCACCGGGAAGCGCAGCTGGACCGGCCGGACCGTGCTCGCCGTGATGGTGATGGTCAGGGTGCCGTCGACCGGGTCGACGGCACCGATCAGCAGCGCCCCGGAGCGGCCCAGCCCGTAGAGCGAGGCCTGGCGGAACGCGGTGCGGGCGGCCAGCGCCCGGGCCGGCAGGGTCACCGCGCGCAGCAGCTCGCCGGGGCGCAGCACGTTGCGCCCCGCCCCGACCACGAACGCGGCCACCGGGACCGTGCGCATCCCGCCGTCCTGGCCCAGCAGCAGCGCGGTCCCGTCCAGCCCGGCGGCCAGCGAGATCATCGGCCCGGCGGGCAGCGAGTTGCACAGGTTGCCGCCGAAGGTGGCCATGTTCCAGATCTTCCAGGAGGCCAGGAAGGCCCGGCAGCACTGCTCGAAGAGCGGGGCCGCGGTCCAGGCCGCCGGCTTCGGGTAGCGGGAGAGCTGCGCGATGGTGCAGGTCGCGGCGATCTCCAGGTTCCCGCCCCGGGTGATCCGCAGCGGCTCCCAGCCGGTGCGGCTCAGGTCGATCAGGCGGCGCAGGTGGGGCTGGGGCTCGGAGAAGAGGTAGGTGCCCCCGCCCAGCCAGGCGTCACCCGCGCGCCAGACCCCGCGCTCGCGGGCGTCGCGCACCTCCGCCACCGTGTTCAGATCCACGTTGCTCCACCGTCCTCGACCAGCTCGTTACGGCGATTGAAGCAACGCGCGTGGAGCGGGACGAGTGGTGCCGGACACCAGTGATCCACCGCGCGACTGGATGATCGACCAAGGCGGTCGGGCGCGGAGGCCCTGGCGGACGCCGTGCGGCTGAAGCGGGTGCGCGGCGCCGGCTGACCGGGTGAACGGGCCGGTCAGTCGGCCGGGCGGCGGGCGATGTGCACGGTCTTCGCGGTGAGCACGAAGAGGTCCGGGCGCCGGTCCAGGCCCGCCGGGTCGGTCGGGTCGAGCAGCCGGTCGAGCATCGCCAGGTCCTCGCCCGCCAGTTCCCCGTCCAGCACCGCCCGGTAGCGCTCCACGGTGCCCCGCACCCAGCGCCGGGCCACCGGGTCCAGCGGCGCGGGCAGGTCGACCAGGTAGCTGCGGCTGTGCGCCCCGGTGAGCCCGGCCGCGCGCAGCATGGCCGGCCAGTCCTCCACCACCGCCACCGAGTCGGGCAGCTCGGCCCGCATCCGGGCGAACCGCTCCTCCTGCGCCAGGTCCATCCGGGCGGCCAGGCCGGGCCGGCCGAACCCGAGGTCACGCGGCAGCCAGCGCCCCGGCAACCCGCCCTCCACCACCGCCAGCACCCCGCCGGGCGCCAGCAGCGCGGCCAGCCGGTTCAGCGCGTCCTGCTGGTCGCCCAGGTGGTGCACCGCCTGCGCCGACCAGACCAGGTCCGCCGGCCCGAGCTCGGCCAGCCCCGCCGGGAACTCGGCCTGCCGGGTCGCCAGCCGCACCTCGAACCGCTCCGCCCGTTCGGCGGCGCGCGCCAGCAGCTCGGGCGTGGCGTCCACCGCGGTCACCTCCGCCGCCGGGAACGCCGCGGCGAAGCGGCAGGCGGCCACCCCGGGGCCGCTGCCGATGTCGAGGATCCGGCGCGGCTCGACCAGGCCCGCCAGGTCGGCGATCGCCTGCCGGACGTAGGGGGCGTGGGTCTCGCCCTCGGCCTCCAGCAGGTCGGCCATCGCGGCCCAGTCGAACTCGTCACCGCCGTGGCCGTGCCCCCCGTGCGCGTGCCCAGGCCCGCCGTGGCCGTGACCGCCGTGCCCGCCGTGCGCGTGCCCGCCGTGCTTCCCGTGGTCCTGCTGTGCCTTCTGTGCACCGTGTGCCATCTCCGCACCTCCTGACCTCGACCATGCCCGCGCAGCGGTCCGCTTGACAAAGCTCGTTGCCGATTCAGCAAACTGGCGGAATGGAGATGGACGGTGTGCTCAACGAGGTCGGCCCTCGGCTCAAGCGGATCCGGCGGCAGCGCGACTGCACGCTCGCCGCGCTCTCCGCGGCGACCGGGATCTCGGTCAGCACCCTGTCCCGCCTGGAGTCCGGGCAGCGCAAGCCCACCCTGGAGCTGCTGCTGCCGATCGCCCAGGCCCACCAGCTGCCGATCGACGAGCTGGTCGGCGCCCCACCCGTGGGCGATCCCCGGGTCCGGCTGCGCCCGGTCCGGCACGCCGACGCCACCGTGGTCCCGCTGAGCCGGCAGCCCGGCGGCCCGCAGGCCTTCAAGATGATCATCCCCGTCGAGCGCAGCACACCCGACCCCCGCGTCCACGAGGGCTACGAGTGGCTCTACGTCCTCAGCGGCCGCCTGCGCCTGGTGCTGGCCGACCACGACCTGATCCTCAAGTCCGGCGAGGCCGCCGAGTTCGACACCCGCCTCCCCCACTGGTTCGGCTCCACCGGCGAAGGCCCGGTCGAACTGCTCAGCCTCTTCGGCCCCCAGGGCGAACGCATCCACGTCCGCGCCAAACCGAGTGCCCCGGTGCACCCTTGAGGACCCGTCAGCAGGACGGCGAGCACCCGGCCGCCGATCCGCCCTACGCGCCCTGAGAACGCGACAGCACCGCCACCTCGTACCCGAAGCCCACCAGCAGCCGGCCGGCCGGGGCCGCGGTCACCTTGCGGACCGGGGACGGGAAGACCAGGGGCCGGCCGAGCGGTTCGCGGGTGGCCAGGTCCCACACCCGGACGTGGCGGTCCCAGCTGCCCGTCACGGCGCAGGGGCGGCCGTCCAGGACCGCGAGGGCCACCGAGGTCACCTCGCGGGTGTGGCCCGTGAAGGGGTCGCCGAGTTGCTCGCCGGTGGTCAGGTCCCAGAGCCGGGCGGTGCGGTCCACGCCGCCGGTGAGCGCGACCGGGCGGCCGTCGACGACCGCCGCGGCGGCCGCCTGGACGAGGGCGGTGTGCCCGGCCAACGGGTCCCCCAGCGGCCGGCGGGTGGTCAGGTCCCAGACCCGGACGGCCGCCCCGTCGCCGCAGGTGACCGCGACCGGACGCCCCGCCAGCACCGTCGTCGCCACCGCGGTCACGCTGTTCTGCCCGCCGGCCAGGGGTTCGCCGGGCTGCTCCTGCTTCGTCACGCCTTCGGCCAGGCCCCAGAGCCGCACCAGGGCGTCGCCACCACCACCGAGGACGACCGGGCGTCCCGCCACCAGGGCGGTGGCCAGCGCGGTCGTCCCCCGCTTGTCGTCGCGCCCGATCCAGCCGACCGGCTCGCCGGTGGGCAGGTCCCAGATCCGCAGGTCCCGGCTCTCGAGGACGGCCCCGGTGACGGCGACCGGACGGCCGTCCAGCTCGGTGACGGTCAGCGACTCCACCTCGCGCTCGTGGCCGGCCATCGTCCGGCCGACCCGCGCGCCCGTGCCCAGGTCCCAGAGCCGGACGGACCCGTCGCCGTAGCCGCCCGTACTGACGGCGACCGGACGACCGTCCAGCACCGTGGTGGCCAGCCCCGACACGTACCGGGTGTGGGCGCGGACGGGCGCGCCGACGGCCTGCCCGAGGCGCAGGTCCCAGACCTGGGCCTCGGGCCCGTCCGCGCTGCCGGTGATCACCGCCGGACGCCCGTCCAGCACGACCGGGGCCATGGTGTGCAGCATCGTGGCGCAGGCGGTCAGCGGTTCACCGATGGCCTCGCCACTCGCCAGGTCCCAGAGCCGGACGGTCTTGTCCTCGCCGCCGCTGACCAGCACCGTCCGCCCGTCCAGCGCCATGGTGGCCAGCGTCGTCACGGTGTCGGTGTGACCGATGAAGGTACGGTCCAGCACCTGCCGGGTGGCCAGGTCCCATACCTTCAGCATCCGTCGACCGGTGATCACGACCGGGCGGCCGTCCAGCACGGCCGTCGCCGCCGCCTTCCCGGCATGGGGGTAGCCGAGGAGGGGTTCGCCGATTTGCTGCCCGGTGGTCAGGTCCCAGACCCGGACGGTGTCGTCGAGCCAGTCACCGGCGGTGACCGCGACCGGGCGGCCGTCCAGCACGGCCGTCGCCACGGTGAGCACCTCGCCCTCGTGGCCGGTGAAGGGCTCGCCGAGCTGCTGTCCGGTGGCGGGGTCCCAGAGCCGCACGGTGCGGTCCGCGCTGCCGGTCACCAGGACCGGGCGGCCGTCCAGCACGGTCGTGGCCAGCGCGTGCACCCGCCCGGCGTGGCCGCTGAGGGGCTCGCCCAGCTGCTGCCCGGTGGCCGGGTCCCAGCGGCGCACCGTCCCGTCCTGTCCGCAGCTGAAGGTGACCGGCCGGCCCGCGAGCTCGACCGTCAGCAGCGCCCACACGGCGCTGTCGTGGCCGGTCCAGGGTTCGCCGACCGGCTCGCCGGTCAGCACGTCCCAGACCTCCACCGGCCCGGCCCCCGTGCCGGTGATCGCCAGGGTGCGACCGTCCAGCGGCAGCGTGGTCACCCCGCACACCGCCCCGTTGCCCGCGGTGCCGACGGCGCGTCGCAGGCGGGGGTCGACCTGGGAGCCGGTGGACCAGTCGACCCGCCAGTGCCCGGCGGGCTCGTCGGCCACCGGCACGGCGGCGAGGCGGGCGGACAGCGCCCGGTCCCCGTAGCGGGCCGCGTCCAGGGCCAGCACCTGCCGGCGCTGGTCCGGGCCGAGCTCGGCGTGCACCACCGCCGAGGCCCGGTAGACCGCCGCCGCCACTCGCGCGGACGGGCTCGACGCGCCGTCCAGCAGAGCCCCGACCCGCGCCGGGTCCGCGGTCACCAGGAACGCCGGGTCGCTCAGCAGCCCGTCGTCGGCGGTGCCCTCGGTGGTGTCCGCGCCGGGTGGCGCGACCGTCCAGGACGGCCCCGGCGCCGCCGGCCGCTCGGCGGCGTCCGCGGCACCGTCCTGCGGGTAGCCGAGGGCGACGATCGACTCGGCGAGCTGCTCCGGCGTCAGATCCGGGTTCAGCGCGGACGCCACGGCGTGGGTGAGCGGGCGCAGCGCCTGCACGTGGTGCACGGCGGCCGGGTCCAGCGGCCCGTAGCTGCCCTCGACCCACGCGTAGAACCCCTCGGGCGAGGGGTCGGTCAGCCGGTCGAAGAGCCAGGAGGCGCCATCCGGGCTGAACAGGTGGTCGGGGTAGTCGATCGTGCCGGTGCGCCAGGCCGTGTCACCGGTCTCCCGCCACAGGCAGGCGGTCACCTTGGGTATCCCGTCGCGCTCGTCCGCCGACTCCTGCACGAAGGGGAGGAAGACGGCGGGAACCGAGTCGAGCACTCCGGGCCACGGCTGCTCGTCGAGGTTGCCGAACGGGCTCATCGGCGACTCGTGGTCGAAGCAGCGCAGGCAGGCGCCGGCCGCGGAGAAGAGGACGGCGTAGCCGTCGCCGGCGCCGTTGTCCCAGCCGGCCAGTTCCTGGTCGCCCGCCCGGTGCGGGTCGAAGCTGTGCCCGCGCGATTCCGGGTCGTCCGGGAAGAGGATCGCCTCCAGCATCGCGAGGGACCGGCACAGGTTGCGCAGGGTGGGGATGTCGGGCAGCTGCCGGGCGACGTCCCGGGAGGTGGAAGGCATGGGCGTATCCAAGCGGACGCCGCTGACAGCCCGCACGCCGGCGGGGTGGCAGCTGACACGCCGGCGGGGGGGGGGCCCCCCCGCCCCCCCCCCCCCCCCCCCTCCCCCCCCCCCCCCCCACAACCCCCCCCCCCCCCCCCCCCC
>NZ_JBNQTI010000135.1:0-2892 GCF_050325825.1 Kitasatospora sp. LaBMicrA B282 | reverse complement strand
TGTGGGGGGTGGAGGGGGCGTGTCTATCCACACGGGTCGTCTCCCCCTCCCTCGGGGGTGGGGGTGGCCACCCCCACCTCTTGGTCCCCCCCCCCCCCCCCCCCCCCCGCCTCACTGCTGCCTGCTGCTACTGACGGAGCATCAGCTCGCGTTCAGCGCGGTGTCGTCGATCACGAAGCTGGTCTGGTCGAAGGAGGAGTTCTCCACGCCGTTGAACTTCACGGTCACGCTCTTGCCCGCGAAGGAGGACGGCAGGGTGAACGTCTCCTGGGTGTAGCCGTTGTTGGCGTCCAGGTTGGTGTAGCTGGCCAGGGTGGTGCCGTTGGCCGAGACGGTCAGCGTGTCGGTGCCGTCACCGCTGACCTTGGCGGTGTCGATGTGCAGCCAGAAGCTGAACGTCGCCTTGCAGTTGGCCGGGACGGTGACGGTCTGCGACAGGGTGTCGGTGTGCGCGGCGCCGTAGCCGTCCAGCCAGGCGTCCCAGTTGCCGGAGTGGGCGGGCTCGGAGACGGTGTCGTTGTTGATCACACCCGCGGTCGCGGTCCACGGCGCGGCGCTGCCGGTCTCGAAGCCGGGGTTGCCGAGCTTCTGGCCGCCGCCGGTGCAGGTGCCGCCGCTGCCGGTGACGGTCCAGCTGAAGCCGGCGGAGCCGGAGGCGCCGGTGCTGTCCTTGGCGGTGACGGTGACCGAGGAGGTGCCCGCGGTGGTCGGGGTGCCGGAGATCAGGCCCGAGGAGCTGATCGACAGACCCGCCGGCAGACCGGTGGCCGAGTAGGTCAGGCTCTGGCCCGAGGCCGAGTCACTGGCCGAGATCTGCAGGCTGGCCGCGGTGCCCACGGTGCCGCTCTGGCTGCCCGGGTTGGTCACCGTCACGGTGTTGCCGGTGTTGCCGGCCACGGTCCAGCTGAAGCTGGTCGAGCCGGAGGCGTCGGTGGTGTCGGTGGCGGTGACGCTGACCGAGGAGGTGCCCGCGGTGCTCGGGGTGCCGGAGATCAGGCCCGAGGAGCTGATCGACAGACCCGCCGGCAGACCGGTGGCCGAGTAGGTCAGGCTCTGGCCCGAGGCCGAGTCACTGGCCGAGATCTGCAGGCTGGCGGCGGTGCCGACCTTGCCGCTCTGGTTGCCCGGGTTGGTCACCGTCACGGTGTTGCCGTGGGTGAGGATCGCGTGCGAGAGGTCGCACTCGTTGGTGTCGTTGGACCAGCTGGCCTGCTCGGCGAAGGTGCCGGTGCCCATGGTGACCATGCCGGCGCCGCCCGCGGTGCCCGGGCTGAGCCAGGCGCACTCGTCGGAGTTCTCCTGGCCGTTGTAGGTGGCGTCACCGGTGTGGTTGGTCCAACCGCCGGCCGGGAACTGGTCCGACATCATCTCGTGGTACTCGTGGCCCAGCGTCATGGTCCAGCCGTCGAGCGTGCCGGGCGAGTTGACGAAGCCGACGCCGCAGCCCTGGCCGGAGTCCATGTTGTAGGGCTGGTTCGAGAAGGCGACGTCGCCGTAGGGCGAGTTGACGGCACCGCCGGTCAGCGAGCTGTCACCGGTGTAGTCGTGCCAGGCGCAGTACTGGCCCTGGTAGTTGTCCGGGTTGGTGCCGGTCGGCGACATGATCACGTAGTACGTGTGCCGGTTGGAGGCGGCGGTGGTGTTGCCGAAGTGGGCGGCCGCGGCCACCGCCTCCTGGCCGAGCTGGTTGCCGCTGGCCGCACTCGGCGAGGCGGCCGAGTTGTCGTACCAGACGCCGGACAGCACACCGCCCGCCTGGTAGGGGACGAAGTTGGCGTTGGACGGGCAACTGACCGCCCCGGAGGCGACGTTCGGACCGTCGCACCACTGGGTCAGGTCGGCCGACCAGGTCTCCCCGCCGGTGCCGATGCCCTTGAACATCTCCTGGGCGACCGGCGCGGCGCCGTCCTGGTCACCGGAGAAGGTGGCGTCGCCCGAGCTGTTGGTGCTCTGCGTGCCCCACTGCGAGCCGTAGAAGACGAGGTAGACCTGGGACTTGCCGTCGTTGACGCCCACGCCGTTGGTGCCGCCGCCGTAGGAGAGGGTCTCCGGGCCGGTCGCCGCGGTCGGGGCGTGGGTGTCCGCCCAGGACTTCATCTTGCCGTTCTGCTGGATGGTGGGGAGGACCCCGTGCCGGTAAGCGTGCCCGGTCGCGGGGTCGTAGGGGTTCGCGGCCGAGCTGGTCGGCGACTGCGACGAGGCGAGCGCCTGGGGTGCGGCGAACGCCAACAAGGCGCCGCTGACGAGCGACAGGGACGCGAGGCCGGTCAGGGCCACGCGCGCAGTGCCGCGGAAGTGGGGGGTGCCCATCTGTGGGGGTTCCTCTCTCCTGCAAACCGCCGGTGCGCCGGGTCGGCGCGGGCGGTCGGGTCTGCTGCACGGGACAGGGCGTCAGGGCGCACCGGGCCCACGGCCAGTGGCCGTGCGACAGGACGAGAGGGGTGAACGGCCACACCCGCAGCGCGCGCAGGTTGGGGACCTGCGGTGGAGGGGTCCGGTGCACGGCGTGGCGATCCGCGGAGAGCTGTCTCGTCCTGCCCCGATGGGGGTTTTGGAACCAACCGTGCCAATTCCGCACGGTCTCTGGCGGTATGACGGGTGGTGCACCGTTCGCTGGGCTGAAGCAAAGCAGAGTTGGCGCACCCCGGTCAACGGTGTGGACCGGCTTTTCACCTCCCGACCGACCGATCGGTCGCGGCGTCTTTCACGCGGTCATCACGTGAAGCGAATGCAAAGCTGCGTTCACCGAACGATGCTGACGGAGAGTCGAGTTGAAGCCCCGGCACGCACGTCGACAGAGCCGCGGGGGGGGGGGGGGGGGGGGGGGGGGGGGGGGGGGGGGGGGGGGGGGGGGGGGGGGGGGGGGGGGGGGGGGGGGGGGGGGGGGGGGGG